>CAYMSC010000035.1:0-24717 GCA_964392805.1 uncultured Saprospiraceae bacterium | reverse complement strand
AAAAAAGACAATCATAACCAATTGATTCTCTTCGATTTATAACGCATCACTAGTGTAAATTACCCACTAAATATCACACCTATATTTTCTTCCACGTTATTCAAACTCCATACTTTCTAATAAGTACTTGGACACTTTAATATTGCCCAAAGTGACAAAGTAGTATTAACAAGATATAAGTTTGTTTAAAACCACTAAATCTTTAACCCCAAGTTTTACAATTAACTATGTTACAAAAGTTATGCTCTCTCTTTTTGCTCTGCTATAGCAGTCTTTTACTTAGTCAACCCCTTGCTGACTTAGAACAAGCAGTAAATGAAATGACTCAAATTGTTCAGCAACCTTACCGTTTTTCAGCAAAACAACAAGCCTGTGAAAAAGTATTAAAACTAGCCCCAGACAATACAGCAACCTACTTAGAAGCCAGTTTTTATTTAGCCGCTGTTCATATAGAACAACGTCAACCACAAGCAGCAAAAAATTGGATAGATAAAATAGAACAAACATTATTGAACAAAAAAGGGGAAGCAGTAAAAACTTATTGGGTTTATTGGAATTACTTAAAAGCCCAATATGCCAACGATATAGAACATAATAAGGAGAAAGCTATTATTTATGGGCTGAAAGCATTTTTTGACACAGTAGATGATTCCCCCATATTACCAGAACTCTGCCTCTTAATGGTGGATGGATTGGCCCCTTTTGGGCAATACGAACAGGCACAGGAATTTCTGGATATCTATAAAATGTTTAAACCATACATTCCCCCAAATGATATTGATAGAGGATGGTATTTCATGGGCTTGGCAAATGCCTATTTCCTTCTAGAAAAAGAAGATTTGGCGGTAAAAACAATTAAAAAAGCAATGAAGTTGCTTTCGGCACACCATGCAACCGAAAAAGAATTAGTAGAAGAATGTCAGTTTTTGCTGGCTTACTACAGTCAAGACACGACTGCATTCTCAATCGTAGAAAAAATAGTAAACGGCGGGAATCGAGATTATCGATATTTAGTCTACTTAGCCAGTTTTTATGAAAAAAATAAAATAGATGCAGCAAAAGCACTACCATTACTACAAGGCGCTTTAGTCAGTTTATGTCCCGAATTTAAAGAGATGGATATTAGGCAAAACCCACCATCGGATGGTTTCTTTCTAGAGAGAAATGATTTTAATGTTTGCTATATTTTTATCGCCAAAGTTTATGCCTTATTAGCTATGGCAGAGCAAGCTGACTCTTCTGAAAAAGCCAAAGAATGGATAAATCTGGCGCTAAAAACAGGAGACAACGCAACTCATATATTTAGTAACTGGAGCAATGAATTGGACGGGTTTGATGAAATGAGTGTGATTGCCAACGAAATTACTTCTTTAATGCTGTCAGCACAAGTTACCGCAGCGGCGACACTATATAAATTAACGCAAACAGCCACAGATTTAGAAAGGTTGTTCTATTATACAGAACAAAGAAAATGTCTTTCTTTACATCACGCTCTAGCAGATAGTCCACTACCGAAAACGGTTCAGCAAGAAAAAAAAGCGTATGAAGAGCGATATGCAGCCTATGGGCTACAATCTTTCTTGGCTACTTCGGATGAAGAACAATATAATATCATTAATGAAATTTATCAATTTCTTCGTTCGTATGAAGTTTTTCAGGAAAAGCTACAAAAAGAGTCTACTACAACTCGAATTACGCAAGCCAACTTGCAATTCCTACAAGCAAAGGATATACAAGCCTCTCTGGATGAATCTACTGCTTTTTTACAACTAAACATTACTTTTAGGGATGTTTATGGTATTTTGATTACAAAGGAAGGGTATCAAGTTGCCCGTCTGTCAACGATAGCCGAATATGATGAGATTCCTAATTTTGTGCAATCCATCAATCATCCCCTAATTGTCCAAAAAAGTAGAAAAAAGAAATTTATTCAAGCTAGTCACGGCTATTATAAACAATTATTTGGTCCGTTTGCAGCTAACCTAAAAGGCAAAAAGAAGCTAATTATTTCTCCCGATAGAGAATTATTCAATTTACCTTTTGAACTATTGCTAACTACTCCCGAAGAAAAACCTTTTAATGAGTTAGACTTCTTGATTAAGGAATATGAAATTGAATATCAATATTCTGCTACTTTACATCAAAAAATTCAACAACGTCCTGCTCCGAAAGACTATTCTTTGCTGACTTTTGCACCCGTTTTTGAAAATAGCAAAGGTACAGGTACTACTGACCGTAGTGTAGATTTGTTCAAAGATGAGTTTTATCATACAAGTATTAAAAATGACCGATTTGTTCCGCTACCTAACTCTTTGCGAGAGGTAGAAACGATTAGTCAATTATATGCTGGCACCGAAAAGGTAACAACGCTACTTAAAGCAAATGCGACTAAAAAAAATCTATCTAAGCATCTCCAACAAAAAGGGTATCATTTTGTCCATATTGCTAGCCATAGTATCGTCAATCCGTCGGATTATCGAGCCTCTACAATTGTCTGTTATGAAGAAGCGGATGCAGCCAACTTGTATTTTGCTAATGAAATTCAAGTCGCAGCTATTCAAGCGGATTTGGTCGTATTGAGCAGTTGTGAAAGTGGCATTGGACTCATTATAGAAGGTGAAGGATTAATTGGATTGAATCGAAGTTTTATTTATGCTGGCGCTAAAAATTTATTATTCTCTCTATGGAAAGTAAATGACCAGTATACCGCAGATTTAATGATTGATTTTTATAAAAATTATAAGACGACCGAGGATTATTCGCAAGCTTTAAGGTTAGCAAAATTAAAGATGTTAGAAAATCCTATCACCGCTAATCCCAGATTCTGGGCATCTTTTGTATTAATTGGGGAGTAACTAACATAATAAACGATGAAAGATGAACTATAAACGATGAATTCGAAGTAATGAAAAAGAATAATTATAAGTCGGGTATTTATATATTTGTAGAAAAGCAAGGATGAAGCAAGCCTACTTATTTTGACTTTGTTAAATTAGATAAAATTTAAATATAAAGAATTTTGTTTGTTCTAAAAGCCTTGTTTTAGATGGTTTGATTGCTAGATTGTCTGATGGCTATTTTGCCAACCATTTAGCCATCAAACAATTTAACCATCAAATACATTAGCAATTCTTTAAATTTAACATTGTCAAGTCATTAAATTCATTAAGTATATAAGTAATATCAAAAAATTGGATAATAAAAATTATATAGAAGGCCTATTAAAGCACAATCGGGAGGTAATCGCCGCAATCTATAAAAATTATACTCCTAGCATACAGCAATTGGTGTTAAAAAAAGGTGGTACCATAGCGGACGCACGGGATGTTTTTCAAGATTCGCTGATGATTATTTATCACAAGGCAAACAAACCAGATTTTGAATTAACTAGCCAATTTAACACATTTTTATATAGTGTTTCTCGATTTGTCTGGGATAGAAAAAGAAAAAAAATGGCAAATAATACGATGACTATTCCAGCCGATGACAGATATATAAGTGAGGAGGATATTGAACAAGATTTGATTAATCGAGAACGGAACAAGCTTTTTCAAGACTGTTTTGCGAAATTAGGCGTGTTTTGTCAGCAGATTCTACAGCTTTTTTATGATCAAAAGAGCATGGCAGAAATTACCCAAGCAATGAAACTAAAAAATGAACATACTGCTAGAAACAGAAAATATCGTTGTCAGAAAAATCTGGAAGAAGCTATTAAAAAGGATATTCGTTATGCAGCATTTAAGGTAAAAAGAAGCACAATATGAATCAAGAAGAACGCATTGATAAATACCTCAATCAGCAAATGGATGAAGCAGAACGGGCTCGTTTTGAGGTGGAAATAACTACTAATTCAGAATTATCTGAGGCCGTTGATTTACAAAGAGAAATAGCCTCTTTTTTCAAAGAAAGAGCACCTGACTTAGAAGCAATTTTGACAGAAGAAGGTACGGAACATTTTAAAGAAGGAACGAGCAATAACCGTTTTGGGCAATGGAAATGGCTGCTTCCTTTACTAATAATACCTTTTGGATTCGCTATTTGGTGGCAGCAACAACCTAGTCCTACGTCTGCTGTCATTTCTAAAAAAATCCCAGCAGGAAAAGAGGCTGATTCTCCATTTTTCGCAGATACCTTCTCTAATCCTCCGCCCCCTGTTTTGGAAGAAGAAATACCTAAGTCTTCACCAGAACAACCACAAGAAAACCAGGGAAAAGAAACAACTAAATCAACCAAGAAAAAAGAATTAATTGCTAGTGCTAATCCATTAGATTTTAAACCCAATCCGGTAATAGAAAGTATCATGGCAGAACAAGTCCGAGCTGCAGGAAGTATCACCGAACTAGAAATACCAGCCAAGGATGCTACTTTTCCATTTACCCAAAATATTCCGTTCAAGGTATTAGGTACAACTAATATAGCCCCACCTTACACCTTATCTATTTACTCCAATCGAGTTTCTGATTTTGAAAATGATTATAAAGTACTTTTTATTTCATTATCAGGAACACAACAAAATGAAAATTATAATTTTTCTTTTAATGCTAAGATTCCTTTTTCCAAAGGCTTATATTATATGTTACTACAATCTGAGCAAGCCGGAGAAATTTTATATATTTCACGGTTTAAAGTCGAATAATCTTGCTACTAAGGTTTTTTTCACTGGTGGAGAAGAAGTTTCAAACGCTGAGTTAAAGATTCTAAAGGCTTCGGCTAGCGACGGGTATGGAGGACCTTTACTATGGGCCGAGGAATTTGATAGGACCGAACAATTATTCATGCTGACAGAGTTTACTACAGAAAGAACCTTGTTAAATCGAACCTTCGAAAATGTAATTCATAATCCTAGACCTGTTGCAGATGATTATTATTATAATAAGGAATGTGGGCTGATTGCTTTTGATGATGATGAAGAAGTGCTATGGGTACTTGAAGAGTAGTCAAATAATCTAAAAAATTGAGCATTCATTAACATTTCGAGTATTAATTTTATACTTAAAATAGAAGTATGCACAGTGTTCTCAATTTACCTAAACAATTTTTTAAGTACGGTTTATTTTTATTGCTTGCTTCGGTCAATTTAATTGCTCAAAATAACCTAGAAATAAGCATTTTGACCTGTGAAAGTGGAGAGGCGTTGTATTCCACTTTTGGACATACTGCCATTAGAGTAATTGACTACACTAAGCGAAAAGACCTCGTTTATGACTATGGTAATTTTGATTTTGAGACGCCTTTTTTTGTGCTGAAATTTTTAAGAGGTAGTTTAGATTATCATTTGGATGTGATGAGTTTTGCAAGATTTAAAAAGGGGTATCAACGAGCAAATAGAGGTGTTATCGAACAAAGGTTAAAGCTAGATAGCGCCACCAAACAAAAAATCTATCAACAATTATTATGGAATCTACAATCAGAAAATCGTTATTATAAATACGATTTTTTAAAGGATAATTGCACTACTAGAATCCGAGATATTATTAATCAATACGCCACTATTCAAGTACAAACCCCACCATACAAACCCCATCGAGCTTATTTAAAAGAATACCTAGTGCGCAAAAAATGGTTGGCTTTTGGTATTGATATACTTTTAGGGCGTAATGTAGATAAATCCTTAACGACTAATGAAGCAATATTTTTACCGAATGGACTGAGTCAGTCCTTAAAGAACTATCGAGTAATTAAGACCGATAAACCATTATTCGGTAATCAAAGAATAGTGGTAAAAAACAAAAAAATAGCTGTGGAAAGTTGGTCTATTTTTCAACCATTCTATTGTTTTATTTTGTTATTTGTTATCGTTCTTTTCTTATTGAAAAATGAGGCAGTTGCTACTAAAATCGCTAATTTTTTCTATCTGTTTTTTGGCTTCGGCGGCTTATTATTACTCTTTTTATGGTTTGGAACTAGGCATGATGCTACGCAAATGAATTATAATCTTTTATGGTTAAATCCATTTTATATAATACTCCCTTTTTTAAAAAGCAGTATTTTCAAAAAGCGATTTTTAAAAGCCATTTTTTTAATCAATAGTTTGTTCCTGCTTTTTTGGTTAGTTATCCCACAAACGGTTCATCTTGCTTTTATTCCTTTGATAGGAATTATTTTATTAGTGAGTGTCAAAGAAATTTTAAAGTAAGGGATTTCGCAAAAAATAACCTACGCAGCTAAGCTAGTAGGATTGGAACACAGATTTAATGGATTCAACGGTTTCTTTACTTGATTTGCTCTAGGTCGTGTTCTTTTTGCGTAGGTTATATTTTTCGTTTTCCCTAAAATCATCCGTGGGGTATAAAATCCGTGGGGTATATTATACGCTTTTACCCCACGGATTTATATACCCCTCAGATTATACTTAATAGAAAAATTGCTAATTAGTTTTTAACCTGACGTTCTGCTTTGTAAGTTCTCAATATATAGTCGTCACGAGACGACCAGATAACGATTTCCAGTCAAGAGAATGAAAATATCGGTAGTCGATGGTTTAAGTCTCCAGACCATAGCCGTCAGGCTAAGAAAATGTTACTGATAACCAATGATTTATACTGGTGTCGATATTTGAAGATTTCATCTTCAAATCAATATCTTTTACGTTTTCAACGTAATTTACTTGCAAAAACTGATATTTAAAATCGTTAGCCTGACGGCTATGGTCTCCAGACTTGAACCCTGTATCTGCTGGTCTCCTGACCAGCATTGAACTCTTACTCTATTGTACGATAATTGTTTAATTATCAGCAAATAATGTACGTTTAAGCTCGCTCCTCCCAAATCTGCACCAACTCCACCAAAGTCTGCACTGTCTTCTCCATATCCTGCCGACTGACCCATTCTTGTGGCCCGTGAAAAGCATGTCCGCCCGTAAAAATATTAGGACAAGGCAAGCCCATAAAAGACAAGCGACTGCCATCCGTACCTCCTCGAATTGAATTTCTAGTAGCAGTCATACCTGCTCTTTCAATAGCTTCCAAAGCGAAGTCTACGACTTGCGGATGCTTATCCAATATCTTTTTCATATTTCGATATTGTTCCTTGATTTCTAAAGTCGCTTTAGAATTGGGGTATCTTTTTAGAATCGTGTCCATCACCGCTCGTAATTCTGCGGCATGGTCTGCTAATTTTTCGTCTGTAAAATCACGGATGATAAACCGAATCACTGCTTTTTCAGAACTCCCTTCTACGCTGGTTGGATGAATAAAGCCTTGCTTCCCAGAAGTTGTTTCAGGAGATAAACGACCTTGGGGCAAATTGGCTAAAATATCTCCTGCTATTTTTACGGCATTTTCTAATTTTCCTTTGGCAAAACCTGGATGAATACCAACTCCATGAACGGTAAGAACCGCTCCGTCAGCCGAGAAGGTTTCGTCTTCAATACTTCCTCGCTGCGAACCATCCACGGTATAACCAAAATCTGCCCCCAATTTTTCTAAATCAACATGATTCGCCCCTTTTCCAATTTCTTCGTCTGGTGTAAATAGCAAGCGAATTTTTCCATGTTTGATACTCGGATTGTTGACCAATTGATAAGTCAAATCCATAATTTCGGATAAGCCAGCTTTATTATCAGCGCCCAAAAGTGTTTTGCCACTTGCGGTAATCACATCATGCCCAAGTTGGTCTTTTAGATAGCGATGGTCTTTCATGCGAATGACCACTTCGGGATTGTCAGGCAAAACAATATCCGACCCATCATAATTTTTATGAACGATGGGTTTGACATCTTTTCCACTAGCATCGGGAGAGGTGTCCATGTGGGAACAAAAACAAATAACTGGCACCTTTTTTTTATCCGTGTTGGCTGGAATAGTCGCATAGACATAGCCATAGTCATCCAAATGGGCATCTGAAATCCCCATTTCAAGTAATTGCTCAACTAATAAGCGACCTAGATTTTTTTGTTTTTCAGTAGAGGGGAAAGTAGTGGACATCGGGTCTGATTCGGTGTCAATGGTAACGTATTTTAAGAATCGGTCGACGGCGGTGTGATTTAGTTTGATTAGCATATTAAAAATTGAATAAATACAGTATTTTTTTGATTATAAATCATCTTCAAGTCGTTCAATAATATTTATTATAGCATCTAAAGTTTCTTTTGATAACTCAGTTCTTGAAATTACCCCTTCCACAATTGCTCTTGCTACTCTATGCCCGTTCAAATCCTGGCTTCCGGTAAAATAATTATATAACTCTCTTGATTTACCATTGTGAAATTGGTGAATAGCTTCGTTCAAATCAAAGCCATCAATTTCTTTAGATTCCCAAGAAAAAAATCGTTGTTGAAGCTCGCTTAAAGCATGGTCCAAATACCTTTTGTGTGCTTGTCCAGTTAAAAAACGTAATTCTCTGCGGATACTTTTAGTGTATTCTTTCACGTTTAATTTTTGTGCTAAACTAAAAAAAACAGTTTAAAAAACAATTATTTATCCACAGCTATCTTCGTTTTTTTTACAATCTTTTCCTGCAAAGCAATTAGATTTCCCAGGCTTTTATGGTAGAGTCTGCCGGCACGACTAGTTACTATTCAACTTCAAAATCTGCACCTCTCGCTCCCCCAATAGTACCAATTCTCCATCGCCTACATACCAAAAATCATCAGAAGGTAACCTAAATTCAGCAACGACTGTACCCCCATTGAGTAAATTTAAGCCAATAATTTTTCCTGCTCTGGCTAACCAAAAAGTTTCAGTGGATTCATCAATCCAACTTCTACGAAGTTCCTTATCTTGCATTAAAATGGGTAATTGCCAGCGGTCTGAATTTATGATTTGAGGGGTATCTTGCATTGGATTACCTAGTCGTTTATACCATAATTCTTCCAAGGTAATTGGATGTAAAGCCACGACTCCCTGCATGGTTCTAATAACGAGTGGGAAGTGAGGACTATCCGTTACTAAATTTGCATCATATTGACTAGAAGACCAGGTGATGACTCGCAATGGCGCACCGTAATTAGTCGGCAAACTAATCCGTTCTGGGCGTTCTAAATATTTATCATAGCGATAAATATGCTTATCAGTCAAGGTATAAATGAATTCATCATTGACGGCATGATTAACAATTACCTCATTTTTAGGTAATGTTTTTTGAGCAAGGATTCGACCATTATTTTTATCAAGGAGATAAAGATTTGCTTGCTTGTCTTTATCAAGTGCATAATCAACATAGCGATACCCTTTTCCATAGAGGAGCAATTTATTTGAAGAAAGTATTTCTAAATCAGATACGCCTAATTCTTCCTCCACCGTTGTTTCCCATAATAATTTACCTGTTATTTTTTCTAAATGGTAGATAGATTTTCGGTCAGCAAAGTAGAGTTCCTTATCTTCTATTTTAGGTTTTGCATGAATGTTGTGGGCGCGTTTGGGATCCCAATATAAAAAATCATCAATGTAACCACCACCTACCGAAAGACTTAGAATATTAAGTCCAATTAAAATACCATTGGCAACAGCTCGACCACCTCTAGTCGCATCATAATCCGTTTTAGCCTGCCGATGCCATCCTGAGCCTGTGTCTAAATTAAAGCCATGCAAACCATCAGCTATCACATACATCCAATTGCCATCCAATTCATCGGACATCCAGCCTTCAAAGCGAGTAGCACCTGGTCTTGACCATTTGGTCGCTCCTGTTTTTAAATTAATTCTAGAAAATTGTTTAGTTAAGTTTAACGTAACCGAGTCATCTATGACCGCAAAATCTTCCTCTCTATCTACCCATCGAATTGGCAATCCTGTTTGGGCATTGACTAATATCCGTTTTTCAGGGGAACTGACCAACGCCACATCTTTTTGTAATAGGGATAAATCATAGTTTCCTTTATTGACCCAATTTAGCGATTCGGCTGCTA
Organism: uncultured Saprospiraceae bacterium; assembly: GCA_964392805.1. Lineage (GTDB taxonomy): Bacteria > Bacteroidota > Bacteroidia > Chitinophagales > Saprospiraceae > JAFMDF01. The sequence continues at coordinate 14,870 of CAYMSC010000035.1, read as the reverse complement.
CATCATAAATGGCGTAACCATTTTTCTTTTTTGGGGTTTTTAAATTGACGGCTAATAGTTGCCATTGTGGGGTATATTGGATTTCTTGAACATTCGTAGGGAAACGATATTTTTTTCCACTTAGAATATAGGTAGCATCTTCAGAAACTTCCTGTATCGTTTTAACATCAACGCTCGGAAAATCTTCTACCGCTTGTAATTCTAAAGAAGGGCGACAATTACTGAATACTAGAACTAAAATGGGAAATACCAGTAAGTATGTTTTCTTTTGCATATCACAGTTTTATTGGTGGATAATCAAGCTATAATCAAGACTATTAAAAAGAACCATTCCCCTAGGGCAATTGTTTATTTTTGAACCACAAAGGGACACAAAGTTCACAATCCCGATAAAAAATCGGTACACAAAAGAAGTGTAAAAAAACTTTTGTGAATCTCTTTTGTATTCTTTTGATTCTTTTGTGTTTCAAAAAAAAATAATCTCTAAAACTCTCGAATCTTAATATTCCGAAAAGACACCGCATCTCCGTGATCTTGCAATAAAATATGTCCTTCAGTTAGTCGACCAAAATTTTCATACTTTTCGTATTTACTTTTTTCAATTAAAGCTAAAAATACCTGACTAAAACGGTTAAATTCTACTACCTTGGTGTGATTCAGCCAGTGTTCTACCTTACCACCATTGACAACAATACGGGCATTATTCCATTGGTTGCCCCCTTTGAAATTTTTACTTTTTCTAGGGGTGAAACTTTGGGCACGAATCATATCATATAAAGAACCGACCGTTCGATTACCATTTTTACCTTGCTTGGCATCAGGGTGTTTTCTATCATCTAAAATTTGAAATTCTAAACCAATGGCAGCGCCTTTGGTAGCTAATAAGTTGGGGTCTACGAAGTATTTAATACCACTATTTGCACCTTCCGTAATTTTAAAGTCTACGCTTAATTCAAAATTGCTATATAATTTTTGGGTGACAATGTCCCCTCCATTTCTAGAAATATAACTACCTGATTTTTGTACTTTTAAAATGCCATCTTCCATTACCCAACCTTTTTCTGGGAAAGTTACAGATTTAGCACTTCTCCAGCCATTGCTCGTTTTCCCATCCCATAATAATTCCCAACCTGCTCGTTTTTCTGTTTCTGTCAATTGATTATTTAAATAAGAAAAAGTAGGAACACTAGGGTCTGGACGATTCCTAGCATTTTCTAAATCAGTTGTCTTAATTTTTATATTTCGCCACTTGACTTGTGTGCCTTCTTGGCTTTTATGATAAATGCCGTGAACTTGAAAGCCTATCAAACCTTCTGCGGTCATATCATCCACCAGATTAGCACATTGTACGCCATTAATCCAAGTTCTAATTTCATTGCCAATTGCTTCAATACGATAATGATTCCAATCACCCGTAATAAAAGCCTGTCGTCCTTTTTCATTTCTAGTTAAAGGGTATAACCAACCTCTTCTAGCTTCGTCATAGATACCACCCGCCCATTTTCTAGCACTCGATTCAATTTCACATTGATAGCCATGTACTCGACCATTATTATATTCGGGCATACTCAAACTTCTAAATTGCACCCCGGAGTTAATGGCATTATCCGCTTGTACTTCAAATTCTAGGATAAAATTGCCATACTTTTTAGTAGTAGCCATAAAGCTATTTGGTGTATTTGGCGTTGTATAGCCGACCATTTGTTGATCCTCCACTTTATAAATAGCTTTACCATTTAATTGCTCAAAACCATCAAAATTTTTACCATTGAATAAAGGTTGCCAGCCTTCAGGAATCCCGACCATTGGCTGAATAATTTTATCCCAAAGGTCATAACCTTCTTTATTCATATGCAGGCCGTCTTGAATAAAAATATCTTTTCTAACTTCTCCATTTTCCGCTAGCATGATGTCCCAAACATTTGCATAACTAATTTTTGCTTGCTCTTCCGCATATGCTTTAAAGGCTTTGTTAATCGCATCATATTGTGACTTCAAACTCCATCGAGCGATACTAGGTTTGGCGGAAATCAAGACTATCTCACAATCGGGTAATTTCTGTTGTATCTGTTGCACCACTTTTTTAGTATGGTCCATAATTTCCGTAGTAGATCGTTTGGCATTGACATCATTATCGCCTTCATAAATAAAAACTTGGGCGGGTTTAAATCTTAAAACAGTTTCATCCAGATAATGCAATAAATCACTCATTTCAGAACCGCCAAAGCCCGTTTGAATAACTTGATGGGTAGGGTAGCGTTCCTGCACATCTAACCAAAAACGAATACTAGAACTACCAGTAAAGACAATGCGCGCTCTGCTATTATCGAATCGAATTTTATTGATTTTTTCAATTTCTGGGGCAAATCTAGTTGGGTCAGGTTTGTTTGTATCCGATGTGTTGCTAACTTGTGATGTTGCGATGCCTACCGAAAAGAGGAATCCTAAAAAAGTTAAAAGAGCAAGCTTATAGAAATTATTTTGGTTCATTTTTCGAATTTGTTTTAGTAAAAAAATCTACTATATTAGCGAAGATAATTTTATTGAGAAAACTAGTCGCATTTTTTATAAAATAATTTTCATGTATTACGAATATCAGGACTTTTCAAAAAATGATAAAAAGCAATTAGTCGCATTGGTTTCCCTTGGCGCACAAAGAGAGATTGAGCAATTTCTAAAAAAATCCTTACTCAAAAATCAAGAAATTGTACTCAAAAATCATGAGGATATTAGAAAACCTTATTGGGAATTATATGAACAATTTAAAAATTTCTCTAAACAACTAACTAATACTTATGATGGTTGGCGACATCGAGAATTACCTGGTATGATCGCAGGGCTATTAGTAGATGGCTATTTATTGGAAACAGATGTGGCTGATTTTTCATCAGAAGGACGAGAAAAATTAGCTGCTATGGAGCAACGAATACGCAATTACAGAGCTACTTTAGGAACACGATAACACCAATTTCATCTTACTAACTGATATTACGCAAAGAAAAATTATTGAGCACCAAAGGTGCGGCATATAATAGCATTGGGTGATAACCCAATGTATCTAAAGCGTACCGAAATATAGCGCCAAAGGTGCGACATAAATCGTGCGATGTTTTTAGGTCGCTCCTTCAGAGCTAGTATTTTTTTCCATCCATATTCCATAGGGCTTTCGCCCCATGTTAATATATATCGCACCTTTGGTGCTTGTTCGTAACATCAGTTACTAATAATACTTCTCAATGATAAAACTAAGCAAATGAGTAAATGGAATCTAATAATAATTATATCAACAGCTATTTTTGGTTATAATTCTGAATTTAAGCCTACTCCAACCAATTCAAAAGAAATTATTAAGATTGAAATAAATGGGCAAAATTTAAGTGAAGACATGGGCATTTTATCAAGTATGAATGATGAAATCATTTTTCAAATTTATCAGTTGGAGGATTCTAGTGTGCTGAATAATCCTATCGTTTCAGAAACCCTTCTTTTCGATGAAAAGAATCGAATACACAAAGTGGAGTTAGTTGCTACTAAATTGAATCAAGAAAAGCGATATTTACTATTGCTCATCGAATACGATACAGACAAACCAGCCGAACAAAGAAATCCTATCTGGAGAATTTACCACCAAGAAATTAATGATTTATATCAATCAGGTGATAGATTGGCTATTGGTAAATATATTGGAAATGACGATTTATTGGGTTTGAAACAATTAACAGGTTCAACCATGCTAAGCGGAACAACAATAGAATTTAAAGGATTTCATAATATGGATAAATATTTATACGAAATTAGTATTAATTAGATAGGGCGAACGAAAAGTCGTTTTTATAATATGTAAACGACTGATAAAAGTTGAAAACTTTTGAAATATTGGTTTGAAGATGCAATCCTTAGCCTGACGGCTATGCTCTCTGCTCTCTATTCTGAACTGTTACATAAAATCTATTTATAAAGCGTTATTCCTGCGCTATCTCAGCCGTTTCCATCACAGGTTTAGGAAAGTACTCAGTTGTATTAGCCTCAATTAAATTTTTTAAATTTTGCATATTTGCATCTTCTTGCGATTGCATAGCACTTTCCATAAAAGGCATCATAGACCGCATAAATACACCAATACCTTTGGTCGTTGTAGATGATTGGATATATGTTTGTCCGTCTTTTTCATTAAAATTTACTTGATAATCCATCTCCATTACTCCTTCCATTAAAAAATCCATAGCGACATGTTCATTCGGACGGATAGCTTTCAGGGTTTCTAGCATAATAGATTCTTGTCCATTTTCTACAAACGTATATTGGGTTACTGCACCAACTTTGCCTTTTTCACCACTTACATGTTCCACATTGGTAATTCCTTTTAACCATTGGGAAATTTTGCTCTCATCATTCATAACTGCCCAAGCTTCCTTAACGGATTTATCGACAAGAGTTTCACTACTATAAGTAATAGATGGAGTAAGCATTCCTCTACCAATAAATAATAAAGCTAAAAGGGCAATAATTCCAAGTAGATATTTTAGGTACTTCATAATAGGTGTGTTTGATTAGGGAAAATGCTTTTAGAACAAAAATACAAAATATTTTATCTTAAAAACATTTTGTTTAAATTTTTGACTTATAAATGCTTTATTTGTACTAAAATAGGTACGTACCAACTCATTATCAATTTAACATTTTAGGGAAACTATTTTTCTGTTCTAAAAACAAAATTCCAACAAACTCTAAAGAAAAGTAAGTAGTAAATCTATGCTCACTTTAGTAATTGATAATCTAACAACTTGAAGATATGTTCCTGTCTATGTGATTACCCGCTGCAAAATACGCTGATACAACTTAGTTGTCCCTTTCTTTTCAGTAGTTACCCTTACTTTTTCAGCAAAAGCTTTAGCATTTTCCATATCTCCATTGGCAAATGCAACAGCTGCCTCAAAAGCATGCAAAGATACCTTACTCATACTTGGCTTTTTACCATCCATTGTATGCAAAAGCTGATTGACTTTATCTTCATTAGGTTGAATTAGGCTATAAAATAAGACCCAATCCGCTTGCAGGTCTGGATGAAAATTAGCTGGATAGAGGTCTAATTTTGCTTCCATTTTTTGAACTAAATTGGCTGCTTTTTCTAAATCATTAACATCTAAAGCTCTGTAATATAAATATTGCTGAAAAGCTAAGTCATAAGTATCTTTAATGGGTTTATCTTGCTCGGTAGTAAATAAGGTGTCTGGTAAATCTTTGGGTAGCACCCCCTTATTGTCTAATGCAAAAAGGTGTATAAAATTAGCATACTGTTTAGCTTTGGCATCCCCACGAAAAGTCATCAATAGTTGCATGCCATCACTCATAAAACCACCTACTTTCATGGGAATAATGGTCGTCACAAAAATCATAGCCGATAGTATTCCCAAACTAAGGAAAAGCGTAGTCAACAGTTTACCGGCTCCATTCGGAACACTAATAAATAGAAGATAAGCTATGATGGCTAATACCAAACTGGCAAAAGGACCACCGCCAATCACGACCGCTCGTCGTTTTTTGAATCCTTCTACTTGTGTAGGCAAAGTTAAAGCTAGTCCACCTGCCATCGCAATATTTTGATTGAACTCTAGGTGGTACTTCCCATCTTCTTTCTGCAATTTCAAAGGGCCGACAATCATCATACTAAATTCATTGCCCATGATTAGCCCACCAATTACATGCCCTATTTCATGGATTAAAATCACTAGAAAAAAGCTGAACAATAAAACAGGGATAATTACTGTAAGTTCTAGCCAATCGATAGGAGCGCTTTTAGAACCATCATTTGAAAAATAAGCGGCCCCTAAGTAGCCAACAACCGCTCCTGCTGCCATTAATAGAAGTCCTAACCACCAAGGTTTCTTTTTATTTTTTTTTGCCATTTTTCTTTTTTTATTTTAAATGAAGGCTCTACTATCAGTTTCTCTAAAAGTAATCACAAAATAGTTAATGCATACGATTATTCGATAAATAGCCCTTCTAAATCTACCTAATTCTGTAAAATAGTTAATTAATAATTAAAATAATGATAAATTTTATAATTATTTTCAAATAAGTTGAAAATACCAGTAAATGATACAAATTATTGATTAACAGTTGTTTAAGTGAAATAAGTAGTAAATTTAATTTAATTCAAATTGTTTTAAAATGTTAAAATTTAAAATTTTTTTAACTTTTTTGATAAAATATTTGGATAATATTATCAAAATAAATACATTTGTATCATCAAACAACGAAATAGTGAAACAAAATAATTATAAAATGCTACAACACCTCATTAATATTATCAAAAAAGTAGTCAAAAATACAGAAGTAACAACAGTTGCTAATCCTGCTATTACTAAAAAAACAACTACATCGAAAGGTAATACCACGAGGAAAACAGTAATAATTGATAAAAGCAAAAGGACCAATGCGCTTTTAGAAAAATTAGATTTATTTACCAAAGGGACTCCACCACAAAATTGGTCACCTTCTCGATTTTTGTATAAAGTGGGGGTGTTACAACTTAAAAACATTACTCCCGAATTAATAACAATTGCCAAGAATGAAACTAAATTGCTTAAAAAAGATGCTTTTAGATATAGTTTAATTTGGGCATTGGGAAGATGTGGAGATGAAAGGGTGTTACCATTATTAGACACTTTAGTCAAAACCGACGAAAAAGAATATATTAAGCGCTTAACACTTGAGGTTTATTTAAAATTAGCTGCGACTTCAGCTAAAGCCGAATTACTAAAAAATATTAAGGATTTAATTCCAGTTGATGCCCTTCATACATTAATGAATAGTGAAGTAACTAGTTTATGTCAAGACAAGATTAACAATTTATTTACAGTAGCTGCTGATACTGGTTTAACACCTCTTTTTTGTTGTTATCTATTAAGTGCGGAAAAAACTGAATTACGCCCTGCGGTATTAGAATGTCTAAAAAATATCCCTTTTCAATATCCTTATTTTCAGTCGATTCGCTACATTTTTAAATCCGCAGAATTTCGGAATGATTATGAAGTATTAGGTATCTTAGGCTATCGACTAGATGTGGAAAGTAAAAATCATGACACTCGTTTTCGATGGAATTGGAATGAAAGCACTCAAAATTATACAAGGCGAAGAGTTGGTGGTTCAAATTCTGCTTTTTCTAACTTAACTAAAGCCTATTTTCAAAAGAGAATCCTTCGGAATTTACGTTTATTAGGAGAACAAGAATCTGCCGATTATTGTAAGTATGCTACTAATTTATTGAGCTATTATAAAGATGAAGAAACAGCTTATTGGGAAGAATCAGTCGGTCGATATAGCTACCAAAATGGACGGTCAAATTATACTCGTACTGATTATAAATACTATAAAAATGTTTGTTTTCCTTGGATTACTAAATCCGCACCGAATGATGCCGTAAAAGTTATCTGGAAAAGTTTAAAATATAGAATTGAAGCCTCCTTTTTTGACCAACTAGACAAAATACCTTTTGCCGAATTATGGCAAGAAAATCCTAGTCTTGCTTGTCAATTATTACAAAATTGCCAAAGCGAAGATGTGGCCGAATTTGCTTTGAAAATCGTACAAGCAAACGCCCAAGAAAATGACTTGATTACACAAGAAGTATTACTAAATTTATTGAAAAATCCGTTAAATATTGTTACTGCTTATGCCTTAACCCATTTAAATAGATTTTTTGACCCAACTCAACCAAATTGGACATTTATAAACGCATTAATCCAAGCACCAAATAGAAACATTCGTCAACACCTATTAAAAACGATTACGGAACATCCAACTGTTTATTTTAAAGAAACAAAGTTAGCCGAGGTATTTGCCTTGTCTACTCAACCTGATATAGCCAAATGGTTTCAAGAACATGGTTCTCAATTTAGCCTTAGTGAAAACAAAAAAACAAGGATTTTCAAAAAGTTATTAACTAAAATTCAAACGCAAAAAACCGAATCAACTGCTCAATTATTATACATTAACAGTCAATTGTTTTTCGAAATCCAAATGCAAAAATGCCCCATTGAAAAAACAGCGACTTTATTACAACATGCCTTAGAGAATGTGCAATTATTAGGGACATACATTTTATTAGCACAAACAAACATTGAAAAGATTCCAGAAGCAACTATCTTGAAAATGATGGAAGCACCTTTCCTATCTGTCCGATGTAAAGGCATGGAATTATTTGGAAAGATGCCCGTGGAATTATTACTTCAAAAGAAAGATATTTTAATAAGTATGGCGATTTCAGAAACGCCAGAGATGCGGGCAGCTATTCAACCTATTATTGCCAAAACAGCCAAAGGAAAACCAGCATGGGCAACTCAATTATTACAATTTTTTGTTCCCATTTTACTACAAAAAGAGACTTATGAAGGATTACATACAGATACTCTTGAATTATTAGTCAATCATTTAGGGGATAAACTACACTTATTGCCCAAACCAACTATTTGGAAACTCATTCAATCGCATTATAAAGAAGCCAATTTATTAGGCATGGAATTACTGCAATATATAGACTTTGCCAAAGCTTCTTTAAGCGATGTAATTAGTTTAGCCAATCACGAAATGCCAACGATTCGCCAATATTGTTTAGATTATTTTAATAATAATATCGGTAGAGTGCGCTACGAATCGGTAGAAGCTTTGCGTTTATTGGATGTAAAATGGGCAGATTGTCGCCAATTTGGTTTTGCTTTCTTTGACCAACATTATAAAGGAGGCGATTGGACACCAGAATTGTTGGTCAGCACTTGCGATAGTACTCGACCAGATGTGCAAGAATTTGGCAAAAAAATGATGGTCAAGTTCTTTGATGAGGGGAAAGGGGAAGCTTATTTGATGCAGCTTAGTCAACATCCGAATGTATCCCTTCAATTATTTGCGACCAATTATTTACAAAATTTTGCCGCAGGTAAATTGCCCAACTTTATTCGCTTAAAACATTACTTCAAAACGGTGCTTTGTCAACTCTATAAAGGAGGGACCACCAAAAAGCGCATCTTTGATTTTATGGAAGCAGAGGCTTTAAATAACAAAGAAATTGCTGAACATGCTGTTGAGATTTTGAATGAAGTAGCTTTGACAGTGGCGATACGAGATAAGGCGCGATGTATTCAGGTTTTGCATCGGATTCGGCGGGCTTATCCTGAATTAGATTCGGTATTAGCTATAGAAAGTATTCATTCTTAAAAAAACATAAATCAATTGGAAAATGTCTTGGAATAAATATTACATTTTCGTCAATCAACAATCACAACCTGATTTAGAAAAGATACTACCACAATTAGGCCTAGAAAATTATGCGCCTAAAGGAGAAGTAAACCTTTATAAAACGAATAAACCGAGTACCTTATTTATTGGCCATTACAAGGATTGTCTAATTTTTAGTGAACCTCGACTCCCATTTAAGTTTTTTGAGGTCGTTCAAACAATAGAAGAAAAAAGGTTCATAACATGTTTTCCTAATTCAGAAATCTTTGTATTGATTGAAGATGGAACTTCTGATGGATTTGGATTTTGTGTTATTAAAAATGGACAAAAAATAAGAATGAAGGATGGGTGGGATGATGAAATCTATAATGATTTTGGCACTCCATTTCCAGAAGAATCAGAAAGTTATGAGGATTTTAAAGCAGTAATGGATGAGGATGAAAAAGCGGAAATTATAGACGATGTTGGAGAAGAGGGATATGAAACTTATTTATCCTTTCAAGCGGCTTGGAGTATGCCTAGTATACTTAGTGAAAAATATTTAGGAGAGACTATTGATACTATAGATGGTGATGAAATAACATTTACACGATATGAAAAAGTAAATCAATAAAAACTAAAAAACCATGCAATTTAACTATAAATACAGCGGCAGTAGCGGCATCAAAAGTAGCGCCAAGCAAGTAGGCATTTCCTTTGCGCCAGATACTTTAAGAGAACCGACCTTCTTCGTAGGGCAACTCCATAAACATTTACCTTTTCGAGAAGCTATTTCTGCCTTGCATGACATTGTTATTGCGGATTTGCGGCATCAGCCAAAAGACCGAAGTGCTTATTTAGCTTGGGCAAAAGAACAAGAAGATTTATGGATTGCAGAACATGCCCAAAAAGAAGTATTAGTTACGGCTAGAGTGGAAGATTTAAAAAAGGAATTAACGATGCTTCGCCATAACAAGCAGTTAATTATGCAGCCTTTTAATAAGGCAAAACAGGAATATTTTAGCTATATCCGCCAGCGAGACAAAGATATGTGGTATGTCTTAGACCCTGTAATTACAGTCCATCCAGACGAAGTATTTTTTGAATGTTTTAGCCAAGATGAATCTTCTTATGGTAAATTGGGCTGCAATTATAATGTTTTCCAACAAATCAGCGAATACGAATGTGGGACGACCAATATTGACTATTCCAATGCTTTGTATAATGAATTTCAAAAAATTAGAGATTATAAAGCCACCGAATTTAAAATAGACCCTTCGGGGTTTGAAGTAGCGACCGAAGGAGAAGATATCTATAAGGAAGTAAAAATTGACTTACCAGAAAGCTGGGTCAAAGGATTTTTACAAGTGAGTTCGGCAATGACTTTGCCCTCAGCTACTTTCGATTTACACCCGATGGATTTGTATAATTTCTTGTTTATGCTGAAGCGGTACAAAGCCAAAATTGGCCCTCGGTCTATTCGGTTTAAATTAACTCCAGACAAACCAATTGAAGTTGTTTTTGAGCCTTGGAATTATGTAGTCAAATGCCCTCGCTCTATTTATAAAGGTGATACAGCAAGAGAAATCCGAACTTGGGGCCGCCGCCGATTATTAACTTTAGAACGCTTAATTCCGATTAGCAAAAATATCAAAGTGACGCTTTTAGGCGATGGATTGCCCTCTTTTTATGTAGCGGATTTAGGCGATATGAATTTTACCTTAGGCTTATCTGGCTGGACAGCCAATGATTGGTCCAACAAAAGTAAATTTGATTTATTACAACCTTCTTTACAAGTAGAAAATGTAACCATTGAATTGGTTTGGGAAGCCCTTAAAAAAGTATGGTTAGCCACTGCATCAGATTTGGCGAAAGCTACCCAATTAAGTATTGTTACTGTTTCAGGTGCTTTACAAATATTGGTACAAGGCGGCAAAGTCATCTATGATTTAAATAGCCAAGTTTACCGCCGCAGAGAATTGAGTAAAGAAGCCTTAAACCTTAGAGAATTACGTTTTAATAACGAACAAGAAGCTTTAGCGAGTGACTTATTAGTAGCAGGTAAAGTAAAAATTCATAAAAAATCACAAGCACATCCCGGTCAGTTAGTGATGGGTAAAGTTTTAACAGATTATAAGCCTAAAGAGGTAATGCTTCATTTAGATGACCAACAAAAAATCATAAAAGCCAATTGTACTTGTGATTTTTTCAAGCAACACAACATTGCCAAACCTTGTGAACATATTTTAGCAATAAAAGTCTTATCAGGTAGTAGTTAATTGATAGAAAAGCCTTCAGGCTTTCCCGTCAAAGGCCTTTAGGCCTGAAAAATTAGTTTTTAAATTGCTGAAGCCGACCTGAAGGTCGGTGACGGGAAAGCCTAAAGGCTTTTCTACCGATTCTCTGCAACTTTAATTAATTATCAAGACTTGAAAACTTTGTAAATCGGAAAAATTACTACTTGCAGTCAACCTAAATAGGCAATTTATAATTACCGTTCTTTGAAATAATAACCAACATTCCCCGAAAGTCAGTTATCTGGTGTACCATAAATTATATACCATGAACCGTCTTTCACCGCACACTTGCTTGAATAATGGAAGTACAACTTCATTATTCAGATTGATGGCATCGTCAATCCCATTTATAGCTTTTTCATGCTTCACCCAGTCCGTCGAGACGTTGCAGCCTAAAGTACCTATATAGTCATTTCCGAGAAAACATCGGAGATGTGAAATAACTATATAGGTACAGGCTGCTTGAGTTGACTGACTAGGTCATTGGTTCGCACGAAGTGGGGGAGTGTTGGTGTTCAGTTATCGGTTATCGGTTGTCAGTTTTGATGAGCTAACGGACAACGGACAACCGAAAACCGACAACTGAAAATTCCGCATCCAGAAATCTATTGCACTTGCATTTAGTGTATTAAAGTTTACCTTTTATACACTTCGATTGATGGTATCGTCAATCCCATTTACAGCTTTATCATGCTTCACCCGATTGGTCGAGACTTTGCAGCCTAAAGCGTATAGGGTACCATTTCCGATAAAACATCGGAGATGTGAAATAGTACCCTATACGCAGGCTGCTTGAGTTGACCAACCAGGTCTTGAGTTTGCACGAAGTGAGATTTTTGGATGCATTTATTTTTTACCAGAAGCAATTGCACTTGCATTAGCTTATCAAAGTTGAATACTTTTATAAGCTTCGATTGACGCTATCGTCAATCAGATTCACAGCTTTATCATGCTTCACCCGATTGGTCGAGACGTTGCAGCCTAAAGTTTACTACTATCTATTTCCGATAAAACATCGAAGATGTGAAATAGACAGTAGTAAACAGGCTGCTTGAGTTGACCCATCAGGTCATAGGTTTGCACGAAGTCTGCTTCTGGTATTTTTTGGTAGCACAGACTTTTAGTCTGTCCTGTTTAGCGACCTTTAGGTCGGTGTAGTCAAAATGGACAAACTAAAGTTTACGCTGCAATTTATTTTTTCTTTGGGGATATAGCATAGCACTTGCATTTCGATTGATGTCATCGTCAATCAGACACATAGCTTTATCATGCTTCACCCAGTCGGTCGAGACTTTGCAGCCTAAAGTTAACTACCCAGCAATTTCCTATAACACATCGGAGATGTGAAATTGCGGGTAGTTAACAGGCTGCTTGAGTTGACCTACTAGGTCATAGGTTTGCACGAAGTCGCTGTTCCTCTAAAACATGGTGATTTTTGAAATCACCATGTTTTTTTACCTTAAAAATCAACACCATGTCAGACGATAGAAGAACCTTGCTCCGCCAACAAATGCGGAAAACATCCAGAGAAAACGTTATTTTAAACGAAATGAAACGTTTAGGTTTTTGGCCAAATGAAGCCAATAAACCGACGCTGCCCGAACAAATTATTACCCAAGAAACAGCCTTAAATAAGGAATTGCGGCAATTGCTAAATGAACAGCGATTGTTGCAAGATAGAGACCGTTTGTTGCGAAAAATTCGGAAGGAGCGGATGAAAGTGTCTAGGGAAAAACAAAAGGCCAATCGGGAAAAACGAGAAGCTGCACGAATTGCCCGTAAAGCTGCTTGGCAAGAAAAACAACAAAAAGACATTGTTTATTTAGGCGAAGAAGTATCGAGCGGCCTAAATGAGGAAGTGAATAATACGGAATTATTAAAAAAATTAGGCTTACCTATTTTTGAATCAGTCGAGGAATTAGCTACTTTTTTAAAGCTTACGATTTCTCAATTACGATTTCTCGCCTATAATCGAAAAGTCAGTAAAGTCTCCCATTATAAGCGGTTTTATATGGCTAAAAAAAGTGGTGGCAAACGATTGATTTCTGCGCCAATGCCGCTTATGAAAAGCGTGCAGTATCAGATTTTAAATGAATTACTATATCGTTTAGAGATTCAAGATACGGCTTATGGGTTTGTGCCAAATCGGTCGATTGTAGGCAATGCCAAACAACATATTGGGCAGTCGGTGGTCATCAATATGGATTTAAAAAACTTTTTTCCGACGATTACTTATAAACGAGTGAAAGGTTTATTTAAAGCATTGGGTTATGCCCAAAAATATGCTACCATATTGGCATTGCTTTGTACCGAACCAGAAACAGATGAAATAAAAATGGACGGCGCGCGCTATTTTGTGGCTACTGGTGAACGACATTTGCCACAAGGCGCACCAACTAGCCCCGTTATTACCAATTTAATCTGTCGAACTTTAGATAAACGGATGTTGGGGGCAGCCAAAAAATTAGGCTTTACCTTTTCTCGATATGCCGATGATTGTACTTTTTCTTGTGCAGCAGTAGATAAACCAAATGTAGGCAAAATGCTTTGGATAGCGCATCGAATAGTGAAAGAAGAAGGTTTTATTATGCACCCTGACAAATTGAGCATTATGCACAAGGGACGGCATCAAGAGGTAACCGGAATTGTGGTGAATGAAAAATTAAATGTGAGTCGCAAAAATTTAAAAAAATTCCGAGCTTTATTATTTCAAATCGAACGAGATGGTTTTGCAGGAAAATCTTGGAATAATAGCCCTAATTTACCAGCATGTATTGAAGGCTATGCCAATTTTGTGCTGATGGTGAATCCGAAGAAAGGGAAGGTTTTGAAGGGGCAGGTTCGGCGGATATTAAAGAAACATGCTGTTTAAAATTATAAAAATGAATGCATATAAACATGCTGAAATTTCTGTAAAAAAAAGAGGTGGAAAAATAGAAGATTATTATCCTATTCATTTTTTTATGGATTCGACAAAAGAGTTATGTAGTGACAATAGGCATAGAATCTTGCATAACCTTTGGGGAATAAGGAGGGTTATTATTCCAAAGAATAAAGGGAAATATTTTGTACAGAAACCACCAAAAGGTCGAAAATCTGCTACGATAAAAGATATTGATGCTGGATTGGAAAAAGTGATTAGATTATCCTTAAAATATATACATTTATATCCTGAATTCCATTTTATTGGAAAAAACTATTTTGAAGAATTATCTCCTTCCATGATTACCTTAAAAGCTTATGTTGAAAGTGCTAATACGCTTCATCTAGAAAAAGTAGAGGTGAATCAGGAGAACTTAAAAAAGCTTAGGACTAAATTAAAAAAACAAAAATCACAAAAACATTTAATTGAAGGAAATA
>CAYMSC010000034.1:0-24922 GCA_964392805.1 uncultured Saprospiraceae bacterium | reverse complement strand
CGGATTAATACGGTTTCCTTACTAAACGTGCGCTAGGTCGAGTACTTTTATAGCAGCTGACCTAGAGCAAATCTAATACAGTAACCGTTTTATCTGTGTATTTTCTAAAAGAAAATTAGTGTCCAATCCTATCTAGTTGGGTAGGTTATTTTTTACCACTTCCCTTATAATAAAAATTACTTCTTTTTTGTTCAATTTCAAATTTTTGGTGAAATTGAATAGGGTTATATGGAAAAATCATAAATCAAAATTCATAAATCTTACATCATAAATCTGCCACGTAGGAAAAATTAGATAGATTTATGATGTAAGATTTCAGATTTATGATTTGGACACACAGTCAAAATCTTAGCGCAAAATTAGTAAGCAAAGGAAAACGAAAATATAAAGAATCTGCATGCCTTATTTATTTCCAGAGCTACCTCAAAAACAAACCCGTTCCAATACCTAAAAAAGTACCAATCACGTAGCCTAAAATACCTATCAGTATGGCAGGAGTTACTAATTTTTTTAAACCAAAGGTAGCTGCCATTGGAGCAGCAATAGACACCCCACCTACATTAGCAGAAGAAGCAATCATTATTTCTTTTAAGCTAATTCCCAATAGTTTTCCACCAATTAAACTGATTAACAAATGTACGGCTAGCATAATTATCGCAAAGATTAAAATACCGGGCGCAGCATTAATGATGGCATGAATATCGGACGCTGCACCAATTACTGCCAAAAATACATACATCAAAAACATACCGATTTCAAAAGCGATATCTGCTAAAGGCATTAATAATTGAGGGAGGATATTTGCCAATAAGGTAATTAGAATGGTGATGATTAAAACTTCCAGATGAATATCTGTTTTGAACCAACTCGCCACAATTGGCCCTAGCCACATTCCAATAGTACAAAGTAGGCCGGCAATACTAAAACAAATAGCCAATTGTTCCATGAAGGGTCGGTCGTCCTTTTTTTCGTTAATAGTTGCTGTTACTACGTGCTTAGTATCTTCTTGATAATCAGAAAAATAATTGGCGATTATTTGAATGGATGGTAGGATAAATAAAAGCAATAAATAGATATTGGTAAAACCGACATCTACAGCTATGGTCGCAGGAAATAAAGGACTATCTACAAAATCAAAAGTAGTCGAAACAGCCATGAAATTTACGCTACCACCCGTGTAAGTTCCGACAAAAGCACCTGCTATCTTATAGGTTTCGTCCCCTAAATTAACTACTTGAGCAGCTATAATTGCCCCAATGGCGATTCCTAAAGCACCAATAATAAAAATGCCTAACAGTTTACCCGAATCTTTGACAATGCGCTTCAATTGCACATTAAAAAGCAGTAAGGGTATAGAGATTGGAATGAGATAGGTGAAAATAAAATCATAAATAGGAACAGAAAGTTTGGTATCCGAAGCGGAGGGAATCCAACCAAAAGTAACCAGTAAAGCGGTTATTGTAATGGTAATAATTACACCAGACAATCCTAAAAACCAATTTTTTCGCTCCCCTATCATACCGAAAGCTGATGCTGCAACTAAAATGGTGAAGAGTGCGAATGCATTATCGGGAGCTATCATGGTTGGGGACGGTTATCGGTTGTCGGTTAATCAACCGACAACTAAAATTACGAATTAGAAGTCATCAATAAATCTAAATCTGTAAACTTTAAGCCAAATCTTTTACTTAAATATTCGTTGGTTAGCGAGCCTTTGAAGGTATAAACGCCATGTCGGAGTCCATGATGATTGAATAATAAATCTTCGATACTGCCAGTGTCTCCTGCCTTTAACAAAAGAGGAGTCATAATATTACTAACGGCAATAGAGGCTGTTCTTGCTACTTTTGAAGCGATGTTAGGCACACAATAATGAATAACGCCGTGTTTGGTAAAAGTAGGTTTCTCATGGCTTGTCACTTCTGAGGTGGCAAAGCAGCCCCCTTGGTCAATACTAACATCAATGATTACCGAGCCTTGCTTCATTTCCGCCACTATATCTTCGCTGACGATGACGGGCGAACGCCCTGCGGTGGAGTGCATCGCGCCTATCGCTACGTCTGCGGATAATAATTCTTTGGTCAACTGATAATGATTGAGCGAAGAAGTATTCAATGGTCGTCCTACAACGCTTTGAATCCGCATGAGCTTAGAAATATTATTATCAAAAATTCTTACTTCTGCTCCTAAACCTAAAGCAACTCTGGTGGCTACTTCGGCTACTACGCCCGCTCCCAAAATTACTATTTTTGCTGGTGGCACACCTGATACAGAACCTAATAAGGCCCCTTTTCCACCACTCGTTGTCGTCATTAATTCTGCCGCTGTCATCATCGCATTGATGCCTGCAATTTCACTCATGGTTCGAACAATGGGAAAGCTACCAAATTCGTCTTTGATGTATTCCATTGCCAAAGCAATTACTCGCTTTTTTAATAATTTCTCAATGTATTCTGCATTAAGAATAGGAATTTGTAGCGGAGAAATCAATATTTGCCCTGCGTGCATGAGGTCTATTTCATCCAAGGTAGGCGGCGCAACTTTAATTAAAATATCACTCTTGAATACTCGCTCTTTGCTATAAGCTATTTCTGCTCCTGCCTCTGAATACCGATGGTCGATATAGTTCGTCTTCAAACCTGCCCCTGCTTCTATCAAAACATGATGTCCAGCAGCCACTAAACCAGCTATAGAGGCTGGCACTAATGCGACTCTGTTTTCTTGTAGCCGTGTTTCCATAGGAATACCGATGGTTAGCTTATTCTTCTTTTTGACCACTTCCAACATTTCTGTCTGGGTCTGGTATTGCTGATTAATCAGACTTTCTGGAATCGGTATTTTCTTCTTTTTGTCACTCATTCAAATTATCGTTAATCTTTCAATAAATTTTGAACTGCAAATTCAACAAATTCAATGATTTATTATTCAGAGAATGCTTTAGTAAGTGAGAAGTCAGATTTAAGACCGATAAATCTGTCAGAAGTCAGACTCGTCAAAATGCTGACAAACAGCTAATTATGTCACTCTCGATTAAAATTATTTGCTTAACTTATTTTAGTCTTCCAACTTAGTAAGATAAAAATAAATGCACATTTTTTTGAGTTGAGTGATTAGCTAAAACACTTAAAATGAACCGTTTATTTAACTAAACACTCGACGAAAATGTACATTTATTTTTATCGTGTTCTTTAGAGTATTGATAAAAAAATAAATAAAGAACATACAAGATACTTCATTTTATTTGTTTTTCCACTATAAACCTATGATTTACTTAAACACAGCTTATCCTTCTAGACCTATCTTCCGCCATTTCAATATGTATTTCTAGGGTTTCCGCAGGTAAAATAGGGGCAATAATTTGCGCCCATTCTATAAAACAATAGCTATCATTGTATAAATATTCTTCTATTCCTATGTCTAAGGCTTCTTCTATTCGATTGAGGCGATATAAATCCATATGGTATAAATATTGCTCGCTAGTCGACTTTTTTGCAGGATAAGTATACTCATTCACCAGCGAATAAGTTGGGCTGGTAACCGATTCTTTTACTTTCAAAAAGGCACAAATTTCTTTAATAAAGGTTGTTTTTCCAGCACCTAATTCTCCATAGAAACACCATTTTTTTCGATTGCCCGCAAATGCGATTAATTTTTCAGCCGCTCCAATTAAGTCTCCTAATTCCTTTACAATAATTTCCATAATGTTAAAAAACAATATAATTTCAAGAATAAATCGTAAAAATCGTTACAAAAAACCTAAAAAGGAAGTTTATGTTAGGAAAATCTAATTTATTCCAGCATCTTTGGGGTAAATTTACCGAAGTTGTTGATTATCAACAGATTTTGACTAACGACAACTTCAATATTACCTTTTAATATTTTTCTTATTATGGAAACTGGAACTGTAAAGTTTTTCAATGACACCAAAGGTTTTGGATTTATCGAACCTGAATCTGGTGGAAAAGACCTTTTCGTACATGTATCGGGGATAATTGATGAAATTAACCAAGGCGACAAAGTTACTTTCGATGTAGAAGACGGAAGAAAAGGCCCTATGGCAGTAAACGTCAAGATTGCTTAATCATAAATAAGACAATCCTTTTTTAGTAACCCCGATGGCTTTATTGACATCGGGGTTTCTTGTTTTTAATGCTCTCCTACCAATGTTTAGTCCCTAAGGGACTTGGGGACAAATCCCTATTAGGTCTACCGTATGCACCTAACATGGGGCACTCTGGATATATCATAATATTATTTTTTATCTGATTGTCTAAAACTACTCCTTACAATTCAAATCTAACAAAGTTAAACTACTCTTTATATTATAATGTAAATTATATGCTGTGTTATTAATTAAAAATGATATATATTTTTGTTTTTAAATAATTTTTTACTACTTTCATTCTGCACTTTCCTTTTTAACAAAATTAAATTCTTTTAAATATTACTTGGCGAATATATTTTTCAATTTTGGGATAGATACTAGACTTTAATAATAAGCATATGTCTAAAACTAAGAAGCAACTAATCAGTCTCGACGGAATGCTTGTGGCAGATTTCTAAAAAATCTAACTGGTTTTAACAAGAAAAATTTAAGCATATAATTAATTCACCACCTAAAACCATATCGAATTATGGCCTACGACACTAAAAACATTCGCAATGTTGTACTGCTGGGGCATTCGGGCTCTGGAAAAACCACTTTTGCCGAAACGATGCTCTTTGAATCGGGAGCTATCAACCGACGAGGAACTGTTGAAGGTAAATCAACTATTTCCGATTACTCGAATATCGAACAAGAAAGAGGTAACTCTATCTTTAGTACACTGATGCACGCAAAGTGGAAAGATTCTAAAATAAATATCATCGACACTCCCGGATTTGATGATTTTGTAGGAGAAGTGATTGCTTCCTTAAAAGTTGCTGACTTAGGCGTGATGTTACTGAATGCCAAAAGTGGGGTAGAAGTTGGAACGGAATTAATTTGGGAATATACGCAACAATATAATACGCCTAGTCTATTTGTTGTCAACCATCTTGACCACGATAAAGCAGACTTTGAAGCTACTTTAGAACAAGCTCAAGAACGTTTTGGTGCCCGTGTTTTACCTTTTCAATTTCCTTATAAAACAGGAATTGGATTTAATAAAATAGTCGATGCCCTTCGAATGATTATGTATCATTTTCCCGATGGTGGAGGCAAACCGATTAAAGAAGCTATTCCAGAAGCCGTAATAGAAAAAGCACAAGAGATGCACAATGCGCTCGTAGAAGCTGCCGCCGAGAATGATGAAGATTTAATGGAATTATTCTTTGAAAATGGGTCATTGACAGAGGAAGAATTGACGAAGGGCTTAAAAATTGCTTTAGCCGCTCAGGAAATTTTCCCACTCTTTTGCTGTTCTGCTACTAGAAATATGGGGAGTGGCAGAATTATGGGTTTTATCAATGACATTGCGCCGTCTCCTGCCGACCGTCCAGAAGCCCCTTTAGAAAATGGCGAGTCCTTAAAATGTGATGCAAATTATGGGACTTCTATTTTTATTTACAAAACTATTTCTGAACCGCAAGTTGGTAAGCTTTCCTATTTTAAAGTTTATTCCGGCACCTTAAAATCAAGCGATGAACTTGAAAATACTCACACTAGAACCACCGAAAGATTTAATCAATTATTTGTCTCCGAAGGTAAAAATAGAATCGCTACCAATCAACTATGTGCAGGAGATATTGGTGTCACAACGAAGCTAAAAAATTCCCACACCAACCAAACACTCAATAAAAAAGGAGTGAATAGGGAAATAAAGAAAATGCACTTCCCGCCCTCTCGTATTCGAACGGCTTTTACCCCGCCAAGTAAAAACGATATGGAAAAACTAATGAAAGCTCTACATGTCATCGAATCAGAAGACCCGACCTTAAAAGTAGAATTAGCCCCTCACCTCAAACAAACATTATTGCACGGTCAAGGTCAACTGCATTTGGACATCATTAAATACCGTATTGAAAAGGTCAATAATGTTTCGATGGAATTCATCCGACCAAGAATTGCTTATCGAGAAACTATTACTCGTAAAGCCGATGATTCCTATCGTCATAAAAAACAATCAGGCGGTTCTGGGCAATTTGCCGAAGTCCATATGCGCATAGCACCTTATGTCGAAGGCATGCCCCAACCAAGTGATTTGACCGTCCGAAAAGAAGAAATAGACGAATTGCCTTGGGGGGGTAAATTAAAATTCCTTTGGTGCATTGTCGGTGGCTCAATTGATGCTAAATACATCAATGCCATCAAAAAAGGCATTATGCAAAAAATGGAAGAAGGTCCACTTACGGGTTCTCGCTGTCAAGACATTCGCGTTTGCGTTTATGATGGCAAGATGCACCCTGTGGACTCCAATGATATGGCATTTATGATTGCTTCCGCACAAGTTTTCAAAAATGCGTTCCAGCAAGCCGCTCCCCAATTATTAGAACCTATATACAATTTAGAAGTCCTTTGTTCCAGCGATGTCATGGGTGATGTCATGGGTGATTTACAAACCCGTCGAGCCATGATTATGGGCATGGATTCGGAAGGGCATTATCAAAAAATTATGGCTAAAGTACCTGTTGCAGAAATGTATAAGTATTCTTCTTCCCTACGGTCTTTGTCGCAAGGCAAGGCGAAATTCTCTCGTTCTTTTAGTGAGTTCCAGGCGGTCACGCCTGGTATTCAGAAGGCTTTGGTGAATGCTTATAAAAATGAGTTACAAGAGGCGTAATGGTATTATTAAACTTGTTGGGAAAGCGTTGCCTCTTTTGGGGTGGCGCTTTTTTTTGATTTTCCCAAGATTTCCTACCGATTCAAAGGATATTCATTCACCCAATGAAATCCACGCTTAATCAACGGAAAAGAATCTCTAGGTTGCTTTTTTAATAAAATATCCAGCGTATCTCCTTGAAAAATACCATTGAGTTGTAATTCCAAAGGAGTTGGTAAATTATACTTAAAGGAATCTCTAAAAACGGTGTCTTTAGGGGCTTTTATTTTTAACCAATGATTAACCGTATCCGTTTTTACTCGATAATTATCTCGACTATCATCCATCTGATAAATCCTTGCATTATTTCTTCTTTCTAATAGCAATCTTCGCCATCTAATAGTATCCGTTAATAGTGGTGGTTGTACAATTCCATTTTGGATATAGGTATCTACTTCGTACAAGCCATAAAGTGGTGGTTTAGCTGCATTAGGGCCATATTTTTTTAGATTAGTGGTCGATATAAAAACAAAAAATCCTAAGCCAAGAATTACTGCTCCCCATTTAAGATAATTTTTAATTTGAATAAATTCTTTGTCGGTTGTATAAGGCAGCCATTCCATCGGTTCCGTTGCTTCATTGAGTATAAATACACGATAGATTCTTTGGAAGTCTATTGCTATTAGAAATAGGGCGAGCAGTACTAAATGAGTAGATAAAATCTTCACAGGCACATCATAGAAAAAATTCATTGCCATCACATTAGACATGACGCCTAGAACAATAATGGCTCCCAAAGTTTGGGTTTTTCGACTTAATAGTAGTAAACCTCCTACTAATTCTCCCAATCCTGCAAAAAAAGTATAGCTTTTGGAATATCCCATAAAAGTCCATAATACAGCCATCGGTGAAAAATCACCAAAAGGCTCAATTAGTCGCCCCAAACTAGGTGGTTGAAATTGCATATAGAATAGTTTCGCTAACCCATACAAACACATTTGCCAAATCAAGTAATAACGAACTAAGACCAATAACCAATTTAACAACACTTGATAATTAGGTCGTTTTTTATCTAAAATGCTCCAAACAATCGTCCCAATTAAAGCAATGATTGCATAGACTAAAATACTAACCCAATTATACATCTTATCTCCACTTCCTGTTTGTTTCATATCCATTTCTGGTAATTGCAAAATGGTTTCACCGAACCAAGGAACTAATTCTTGCCACAACAAATTGAACAAGCCACTCAAAATAAATTGATTGGACATGATGAAAAGGAATAGGTAGATGCTTAAAAAACGAAAAGCTATTTTTTTATAGGCAGGCCATTGCATAAAAGATGTGATTTTTAAGATTTATAGGTTTGACTAAGCGCATGTTTAAAATTCCATCAATTGACTACAAGCGGCAAATTTTATCTTGTAGGTTGTTAAAAATTTTGACCAGCCAAAAGGATGATTTTTGCCTACTACAAAATAAAATTTGCTCACTTTCGCTCAATCAGGAAAATTTAGACATGCGCTAAAAGGTAAACAACGAGAACAAATCGAGATTGCGATTTTACAATCAAATAAGTGTGATAAAGCTAAGAAATATCTACTATAAGCAAGAATTTATGGTCTATTTTTAAAAACTAACTACTCGATTATTCTCTGTTTTCCACAAAAGGCGTAATATCGCAACTTTATTAGCCCATAAGCGTTTTTTTGACAAAATAAGTACCGACGAATTCATTCGTCGAAAAAGCATTTTGATTACAATTAAGCGGCGAATGAATTCGCCGATACAATAAATACTGACAATATGAAATTCGATGTAACAGTTATAGGTTCTGGTCCTGGTGGATATGTAGCAGCTATCCGTTGTGCCCAATTAGGATTAAAGACCGCTATCATAGAAAAATATGCCACTTTAGGGGGCACTTGCTTAAATGTAGGTTGTATTCCTTCTAAAGCACTATTAGATTCTTCGGAGCATTATCATAATGCAACGCATACTTTTGAGACGCATGGTATCGACGTAAAAGATGTGAAAGTGAATATGCCACAAATGATCAAGCGGAAGAATGAAGTAGTGTCGCAAACTTGTAGTGGGATTGATTTTTTAATGAAAAAGAACAAAATCACCGTCTTTCATGGACATGGTTCTTTTGTCAATAAAAATACGATTAGTGTAGCAAAGGCGGATGGAACAACTGAAACCGTAGAAACAGATAAAACGATTATTGCTACTGGTTCAAAACCAATTGCACCAGCGGCTTTTAATTATGATAAAAAACGAGTTATCACTTCTACCGAAGCCTTGAATATTGACAAAGTACCCAAAAGAATGATTGTCATCGGTGCAGGGGTGATTGGTTTGGAATTAGGTTCTGTTTATGCTCGATTGGGCACAGAAGTAGAGGTCTTGGATTTTGCGGATAGAGCGATTGCTAGCATGGACAAAGATTGTAGCAAAGAACTACAGCGGTCTATGAAAAGAGGATTGGGTATTAAATTCCACATGAGTCATGCTGTAACAGAGGTAAAAGGAACAAGTCGTAGCGTAACCGTCAAAGCCAAGAGTAGAAAGACCGAAAAAGAAATCACCCTAAAAGCGGATTACTGCTTAATCGCAATTGGTCGACGAGCTTATACGGATAGCCTTGGTTTAGAAAATGTAGGCATCGAAAAAGATGATAAAGGTAGAATTGTTGTCGATGAACATTTGCAAACTAAAGTGGCTGGTATTTACGCCATTGGTGATGTTATCAAAGGAGCGATGTTGGCACACAAAGCAGAGGAAGAAGGGACTTTGGTGGCAGAAGTTATTGCTGGTCAAAAACCACATATTGATTATAATTTAATCCCTGGAGTTGTTTACACTTGGCCTGAAGTGGCGGCTGTTGGAAAAACAGAAGCGCAATTAAAAGAATCAGGTGTTCCCTACAAAATAGGTAAATTCCCTATGAAAGCTTTAGGTCGAGCAAGAGCAAGTATGGATACAGAAGGGATGGTTAAAATGTTGGCACACAAAGATACGGATGAGATTTTAGGTGTTCACATGGTTGGTCCACGAGTAGCTGATATGATTGCCGAAGCGGTGGCGGTCATGGAATTTAGAGGGTCTGCGGAAGATGTAGCTCGTATGAGTCACGCGCACCCGACCTATACCGAAGCGACTAAAGAAGCTGCCTTGGCGGCGACTGGTAATCGACCGATACATATATAACGGTAGCGCCAAGCTCTGCTTGGTGTATCCAATAAAATATATAATCAACATAGGGTTTTCTTGTCAAAAGGAAACCCTATTTTTGTTAGTGATTACTTTAAATTTCAAATGTAAAATTCAAAATATTAAATCTAAAAGTAGGGCTATTCGTGCCGTAAAATTTAGGTTTACAACTGAATTTACTTTTAGATTTTTAATTTATTATTTTAGATTTCAAACATCCTGTCCAGAAAGATAATCCATATAGACATGGATGCCTTCTACGCATCTGTTGAACAAAGGGACCACCCTGAGTTGAGAGGCAAACCTATTGCTGTTGGTGGCGGTAGTTTGCGAGGGGTCGTAGCAGCAGCAAGTTATGAGGCTAGAAAATATGGGGTACGGTCGGCAATGCCTAGTGTAACGGCTAAACGATTATGTCCTGATTTAATCTTTGTCAAACATCGGTTTGAAGTTTATCGAGAAGTTTCTCAACAGATACGAGACATTTTTTTTGATTATACGGATTTAGTCGAACCACTTTCTTTAGATGAAGCCTATTTGGACATTACCGAAAATAAAAAATCCATTAATTCAGGGACGATTATCGCCAATGAGATTCGACAAAGGATATTCAACACGACTAATTTGACTGCTTCGGCAGGGGTTTCTTATTGTAAATTTCTCGCCAAGATTGCTTCGGATATTAATAAACCCAACGGTATCAAAGTCATCACGCCCGAAGAAGCCCTTCCTTTTTTAGAAACCTTAAAAATCGAAAAATTTCATGGTATTGGTAAAGTCACTGCTAAGCGAATGCACAAATTGGGTATTCATACAGGCGGCGATTTGAAAAAACGGGGGGAGATTGAATTATTTCAACGTTTCGGTAAAGCGGGGCGACATTATTACAAAATTGTTAGAGGCATTGATGATAGAGCGGTCAATCCCAATCGCATTCGGAAATCGTTGGGCGCAGAGCGAACCTTTCAGGAAGATTTAGAAAAGTGGGAAGATTTAAAAGCGAAGTTGGAACCAATTATTGATGGCGTTTTTAAATCACTAAAAGAAAAAGATAACTTTGGTCGAACGATTAATTTAAAAATCAAAAATTCTGAATTTCAGATTTTCACACGGAGCAAAACCTTTAGTAGCGAAGTCAAAGATTTAGCCACTTTCCGTCGAACGGCTTTGGAATTATTAGAAGAAAATTATGAGGCGGCTGGTAAAATTCGGTTGTTGGGTGTGGCTGCTTCTAATTTGATGCGGGAAAATTTTGGGGAAGGGGGGATTCAGTTGGAGTTTGATTTTCCTTTGGATAAAGTTGATTAATGTACTTTGATATGGATAATCAGGTAAAAGATTGATAAGTTGATTTTTAACATTATAAAATATTTAATCCGTTATATTTTTTTCTTTATCCAACGGATAATTTAAGGACAACGGATTTTTCTCCCTTTTTTATCTGACACACTATGATAAATCAGATTTAATACCGCAAGAATCGGGTTTCTTACTTTTGATGCTTCCACTATCTTTGTATCAAAGAATAAAACAATATTATGGAAGCCTTATCACAGCAACAATTAGACTATCAACGCATCCAAAATGCGATAGAATATTTAGTAGACAACTTCAAAAGCCAACCTAGCCTACAAGAAGTAGCGGCACATGTCCACTTAAGCCCACATCATTTCCAGCGTTTATTCACGGAATGGGCAGGGGTCAGTCCAAAGAAATTCTTGCAATTTTTGACCGTCGATTATTTAAAAGAACGCATTCAACACAGTCAAAATATTGCGCAAATGGCAGATATGGCTGGTTTGTCTAGCCCTTCCAGAGTCTATGATTTATTTGTCAATATCGAAGGCGTTACGCCTGCTACTTTCAAAAATAAAGGGGCAGGACTGACTATTTTTTATGGCTATCATGATTCGCCTTTTGGCAATTGTTTTTTGGCGGCTACGGATAAAGGCATTTGTGGAATTACTTTTTTACAAGAGGAAAATAAAGTAGCAGAATTTGAGCTATTTGCTAAAAAATGGGACTTTGCTCAGTTGGTGGAAGATGCTACTTTTACTCAACCGTTTATTGACCAAATTTTTAATAAAGCTACCAATAAAGGCGAAAAATTAAATGTGCTGGTCCAAGGCACGCCATTCCAAATAAAAGTATGGGAAGCTTTGTTGAATATCCCCCAAGGGAATTTGACTACTTATCAATATATTGCCGAAAGTATTGATAAACCTAAAGCGGTACGGGCAGTCGGTACGGCTATTGGTAAAAATCCTATCGGGTATTTAATTCCTTGTCATCGGGTGATTCGGAAGGAGGGAAAATTAGGACATTATCGTTGGGGTAGTGGTCGGAAAAAAGCAATTATTGGCTGGGAAATGGCGAAGGAAGAAAGTTAAGTTTATTGGAAGTAATTAAAAGTTATTATGCGCAAACATATAGATTTAGGGGACAACTCGTTTTCTAGACTTCGGCAATTAAAAATATTGATTGATAAAAAAGACATTCAACTTGGAGGAAATGCCAATTTAAAAATTTATAGTACGCTTAACTGTAAATCTGGAAAGCGACTTAACCTTAAGAATCGAGTATTTTTTAGTAGTGAAACCGAGGCGATTCAACAAGGTTATCGACCTTGTGGGCATTGTATGCGGGAAAAATATAAAGATTGGAAATTGGGTGAATCTGATAAATAAAAAGAAGCCTATAAATACAAAATATGGAAAATGTTTTTTGACGCTGAGAGACGTTGACGATTATGACTTTTTTATGTTTTCCTTTGTAAAAAGTTAATTGATAATCACGAATACTTCGGTACGGCTAAAGACCGCCAAAGATAAAGCACCAAATAAGCTTTCCATCCTTCAAAGGGCTCGAAAAAATCATCTAGTTGTTCTTTAGTCGGCCGTTTAGGAAATCCTTTAATGGCATGCAATGCATTATATAATCCAACATCTCCATAAGTCAAGGCATTGGAACATTTTAAACATTTCATCATCGCATAATTGGCCGTCCACGCTCCTACTCCTCTGATTTTGATTAATTCTTGCTCTATGACTTGCTCCTCCTTTAAAGCTAAAATATTGGCTTTGGAAATTTTATTCCCTGCAAACAGTTGAGCAATGCCAATGATATATTCTGATTTCTGTCTCGAAAATTGGATGGTTCTTAATTCCTCAACTGTTACCTTGGCAAGTACTTTAGGTGCTGGAAAAAGGTAGTAATTCTTACCTTGGTAGGTTTCTTTATAACTATACTTCTCTACCAAAGCTCGTTTACACTTATAGGCAAAAGTGAGATTAATTTGCTGACCAATAATACTCCAACATAGAGATTCAAATAGGTTGGGAATGCCAATCAATCGAAGCCCATGATATTCTTTTACCATGTAAGCCAAATCTTTTTCTTGGGCTAATAATTTATAAAAAGGGGCTAAATCAGGCGTGGTATCAAACCATTCCGAAACATAACTTTTTAATGCCGCTTCATTGGGTGTCGATTGATTTAAAATAGTTATCGTTAAAAAATCTCCTGCTTCTTTTACCTCGAACAAAACTATTTGCTCATCTAGTTTAATTAATTTAATCGCTGAATTTTCGGTGACTTCGTACAGACAATCATCATAGTTTCGGTTGAGAAACCAGAGGCATTCTTGGAAGGAAAACAGCGTAGGTTGCGGTATTTTTAGCAAGGTTATTTTTTTAATGTAGCAAACGTAGCTCAAGCATCTTGCTTGAGTAGCTAAATGTATTTTCTCAAGCAAGATGCTTGAACTAAGAAATTAAACTCGTCTTCTGCCCACCAACTTAAACTTTCGCAATAAATTCTTAGATTGTTCTGGGGTAGAATTAATAAAAAACACCCCCGTAAACATGACTGCAACGGCTATAATTGATTGGGTCGTCACCAATTCATCTCTAAAATACCAGCCCAAGGTTAGGGCAATAATCGGATTAATATAGGTACTCGTCGCTACTTTTTCTGGAGAAACTTTAGTCAATAGATAATTGAACGCAGAAAAGGCAACAACTGCCCCAAAAACAATTAAATAACTCAATGCTAACCATGCACTCAAGGGTACTGCTTGAAAATCAAAATTAAAAGGAGATTCAATAAAGAAGCTAAAGAAAAAGAGCGTAATTCCGCCAGACATCATCTGTATCGCATTATTTGCCATTTGTGGTTTAGGCATATCTGATTTGGATACAAAAATAGACCCAAAACCCCATGCAATCATACTACAAAGAATCGCCAAGATACCTATCCATTGTTCTTGCCGAGCGACCAATTCTTTTTGACTCACCAATAAATACATCCCAAACATACCTAAAAAAATACCGCCAAACGATTGGGTAGCCGGTCTTTTTTTATCAATCGCCCACATCATTAACACCACTAACAACGGTTGTCCTGAAATCACCAATGCAGTAAATCCTGAATCGACAAATTGTAATGCCCAAGCAACGAATCCTGTTCCAAATCCTAGAAATAAGACGCCTGCAAATATGGCATTCTTCCATTGTTTTTTAGTAATCGTTTGATATTTTCTTAGGATTGCAGTCAAACCAAATAATAAAGAAGACGCTAGGGTAAATCGAATAGTAGACAATAAAAATGGTGGCAATGCTTCTACTGTGAAAGCAATAAATAGATAGGTGGAACCCCAAATAATATAGACTGCTGCAAAGGACAGGATTATTAATAATAAGGAATTATCTTTAGAGGTGTTCATTATTTGTGGTCTTATTTGTGTTTTAAAACAGTAGCAACTATTAACGAAGGTAAATAGTTTCTTAAAAGAAGTGGTTTTTATTTGGAAAACTAAATAGAAATAAATATTTTTAGTCAAAAATTGTCTAAAAAATATTTGTCTAATGAAATCGCTCGGTGAACTTTTAAAAGAGAAAAGACAAGAAAGTGGGTTAATCCTAAGAAAAGTCGCTGCTATTGTTGATATAGATCAATCATTAATTAGTAAATTCGAAAAAAATGAACGTATACCAACTAAGCAACAAATAACTAGATTAGCAGATTTCTATAAAATTGAGCTTAAAGAACTATTAATTAAATGGTATTCCCAAAAGATATATGATGTATTGGAAGACCAAGAGGATGCTATACAAATATTAAAAGTTGCAGAAGCAAGAATAGCCTATAAAATTAGTAACAAGCAAAAATAAAATGAAGAAAAAATTATTATCTCTTTTCTCTGGTTGTGGAGGCATGGATATTGGGTTTGAAGGGAATTTTTCCATTATCCAGAATACGCTTAATAAGGATATTCACAAAGA
The DNA here is from genome assembly GCA_964392805.1 of uncultured Saprospiraceae bacterium. GTDB lineage: Bacteria > Bacteroidota > Bacteroidia > Chitinophagales > Saprospiraceae > JAFMDF01. Next base: position 9,684 of record CAYMSC010000034.1, on the reverse strand, counting down.
TTGGATAGCACAAGAAAAAGGTAAATACATTACTTTAGCCGAAACGATATTTGAAACGGTATTTGCTAACGATATTAATAAATATGCAAAAATCGCTTGGGATAATTATTTTAGCTCAAAAAGAGGTGAATCTTTAAATGAAACATTCAAGGTAGAAAGCATTGTTAATTTGGTGAAAAGATATAGAGCAGGAGAAAAAGATATATTCCCAAGTGATATAGATATTGTAACTGGTGGTTTTCCATGTCAAGATTTTAGCATAGCAGGAAGAAGAAATGGCTTTAATTCTCATAAAGATCATAATGGAAAAATAATAGACCATTCCATCCCAACATCAGAAACTAGAGGGCAATTATATATTTGGATGAAAGAAGTTATAGAAATTACTAAACCAAAAATATTTATTGCAGAAAATGTAAAAGGGCTTGCCAATTTAGGAAAAGTAAAAGATATTATTCAGCATGATTTTTCTAAAATAGATGGAAATGGCTATTTTGTGTTTTCACCAAAAGTTTTGCATGCCGGTAATTATGGCATTCCACAATCAAGAGAGAGAATCTTTTTTATTGGTGTTAAAAAATCAGCGTTAAAAAAAGAAGTGCTAAAAAAACTAGAAGCAGGGCAAATTGAAAACGAATTAAGTCCTTATCCTATCCCGACTCATCGTATCAACGGAGAATTACATTACTCTATTTACGAAAGTAAACTCCAAAAATATGTTGCTGTCAAACACGTCATAGAAGATTTATTAGAACCTGAAGAAGCGGAAGATATATCTCAAAAATATTTTTCAAAAGCTAAATATATGGGTGCTCATTGCCAAGGACAAAATGAGCTAAAATTAGATAAATTAGCCCCCACAATTAGAGCGGAACATCATGGAAATATAGAATATAGAAGACTTTCTTTAGGAAATGGTGGTAAAAATTTATTAGAAATAGAAAAAGGGAAAAAAGAAAGACGATTAACTTTAAGAGAATGCGCTAGAATTCAAACATTTCCTGATGATTTTAACTTTGTAATCCCCTCAGAAAATAGTGGGCGAAAATTCCAATTAAGTGCTTCGCAAGGCTATAAATTGGTCGGAAATGCTGTTCCTCCGTTGCTTGCCTATCATATAGCTAAAAAAATCGAGTCTATTTGGGAGCTTTACTTTGGAGAATAATATCTTTGAGTCAAAAAAATTGAATGACGCCTATTTCTAATAATAAACTCAACTATTTTCTTTCACAATATTTTTATGAACTTGAAATAATACTAAACACCAAAGCTAAAGAACTCTCATCTGTAAAATTTCAATCCGAAGAATCTAATACAGATGAATATTTAAAGAATTTTGTTAAAGAGATTATTTTACAAAACAGCACCATAAAAGATAAGCAAATTACGACCCTAAGTTTAGCTTACGGTACTAAATTAAAATCTCTAAAAGTAAAAGAATTTAATCAGTTTCATATTACAAAAGTCTTCTTGCCAAGTGAGTTAACAATTGATTTAAAAAATAAAATTGGGGTAGCTAAATCTTCTGTTTATACTAATCCTGATTTGTTATTAGAAATTAAAGGATACGAACAAATCTTTTATCAATCAGTTGAATTAAAATCAACTAAAAATAATAAAATTCCCGGTTCAAGTGTCCAGCAAGTCAATCCCTATGAATGGGTTATTTTTATAAAAAGAAAAGATAATAGCATCCAAGTAGCAACTGGTCATTACATTAATAGTATAACTGAAAAGTTGCCTTTCCCTGACCGAAGTCCACGCCCACAAATAGGTTTCAATACGTTAGTAGATTGGAATAAAAAAAATCGCATTTTAAATAATCACAATTTTTCTTATCAATCAAATATCGAAGCTAATAATAAAAAACTTAAAATATTAACAGATTGGCAAGAGGTATTAGTAGAAGAATGGATGATGATACTAGAAAGCAAAACCAAAATGAAAAATGAAAAATGGTTTAATAACGCACTTAGTAGTAAGATAAAAATAAATGCAGATTCTTTAAAGTCGAACGATTAGCTAAAACACTTAAAATGAATCGTTTATTTAACTAATCGTCCGACGAGAATCTCCATTTATTTTTATCGCGTTCCTTAGAAAATTTGCAATAAAATTCTTAGAATATTCAGAAAATTTAGATGAACAAGAAATAAAGGATTTAAAGCGTAGATTAAAGAAATTTACGAAAAAAAATAGCTCACTCAAGTAAAACTCAAATTATATGGCTACCATCATCACACAAAAAGACCTTCAACATATCCCAGGTGACTGGGGGCTTCCTTTCTTTGGACATTTTTTTGAATTCGTTTCCAATGCGACCAAATTCTATGAAACGAAGAAGAAAAAGTATGGCGATGTTTTTAAAATTAAAACACCGCTCGGTGCAGGAGTAGTTTTGTGTGGTCCCACCGCCAATAAATTTATTCTAGTAGAAGAGGGAAAATTTACATCTAGCAAGGAAGCTTGGGAAAATTCTTTGGGCGAGTTGTTTCCTAATGGGTTGATGCTAATGGATGGGGACAAGCATAAATATCATCGAGGTATTATGCAAGAAGCTTTTAAAAAATTACCCATGCAAGGCTACTTGGATATTATGCCTGAAATTATGGCGAATGGTATTGACCAGTTGGAAGGTAAAAAGAAAATTCTAGCCTTTCCTTTTTTCAAAAACTTAACCCTCAAAGTTGCTGCAAGTGTATTTTTTGGTTTAGACCCCAAAGATGATTTAAGTCAAGTTAATAAAGCGGTTACAGACATTGTAAATGCCGCTGCTGCGCTACCTATCAAACTGCCTTTTACCAATTATCAGAAAGGCATTAATGGTCGAAAATTTTTAATTAAGTTTTTTAAAAAAATATTACCAGAACGTCGAGCTAATCCCGGCAAAGATTTATTCAGTCGACTCTGTATCGCCAAAGATGAGGAAGGCAATCAATTTACCGACCAAGAAATTATCGACCACCTAATCTTTGTACTGATGGCAGCCCATGATACTACCGCTATCACTCTAACTTTAATGAGTTATTTTCTGGCGAAACATCCAGAGTGGCAGGATAAATTACGAGCAGAAGCCGCTAATTTTGAATTAACTAGCGAAACTAAAGTTAATGATTTAAGGCAATTAGACAAGATGGGATTGGTGATGAAAGAAACGCTTAGAATTCATCCTCCTTTAATTACGGTTTCGCGGAAACTAGAAAGAGATATTACTGTAAATGATATAGCACTTCCTAAAAATACTTTTGTAAGCGTTGTTTTCCAAATTACACACCATGATGAGCGTATCTGGTCCACACCTGCTAAATTTGACCCCGAACGATTTAACAAAGAAAGGAAGGAACAGCTAAAATGTCCATTTGGCTATGCTCCGTTTGGAGCAGGTAAACATCATTGTATCGGCTATCAATTTGCTGAACTTATGGTCAAGTTAGGCATGACCGAGTTATTAAAACGTTTTAAATTATCTGTTCCTGAAGGATATGAATCTCCTATCAGAGATGTGCCATTGAAACAACCAAAAGATAATTTACCCCTTTATTTAGAAGCGGTTTAATCGGTTGTCGGTTATCAGTTGTCGGTTCGCACTAAACCGACAACTGACAATCGATAACGCCCCTTCCTATATCCATTCCAATTCTGTTTGTGTTTTTTCATGCAAGACTTCTCCTGTATGTTTTGTAGCGGCAGGCTCAATTAGCATTAATTGCACCTCTTCGCCGTCTTTTGTCCACGGTCGATGTTCTACACCTTTTGGCACGACTATCAACTCACCTGGTTGAATTACTTCCGTTCTACCATCTCTAAAATCTATATACAAAGTGCCTTTAAAAATAATAAATAATTCATCCTCTTCTTTATGGTCATGCCAGACAAATTCTCCCTTCACCTTGGCTAATTTCATGTGTTGACCATTTAACTCGCCAATTACTTTAGGTGTCCAATGTTCGTTAAATAAACTAAACTTCTCCGTTATATTTATCTTTTTCATACTCGTTTCGATTTAAAAATTAAGAGAAAGAAGCCATACAAAAAAATAGATTTTCCAATTTTTCCCAATAATAGGCTTCCATATCGCCCCAAAAATAAGCCTAATTAGCCCAAACGACTATTTTTTCAAGGATTTACCCTACGCTGAGGATTATATTTGCATAGAAGTTAAAATAATAACATTTAATGAAATCTAAAATAATACAATTCATTTTCTTAGTAGTAGCAGGCCTAATTATCGGCTGGAGAGAGTGGTCAAGTAATCCAAAAATTTCCACCGATGAAAGTACTTTACTAAACGGGGAAAGATTTCAAGAAGTGGGATCTGCTTCGGAAGCATCAATGGTATTTATTATTTTTTTTCTAGGGGCTTTTGTGGCATTGATGATGAGCCATTTAAGATTTGCCCCATTCAAATTGAGTTCTCCAAATTCTGTATAGGGGAAGTTTTTCGGGCTTTTGTGCCCGAAACTTCCATTTTTTAAAAATAGCAAAATTACAGTAATCGTAATTTTGCTATTTTTCTTTACTTCGTATTGACTAACTTATTTTTTCGTCGTTTCTTATTTATACAAAATCTAAATAGTTGTTCATCATTTTAAATTTACATTCTAATCACAAAATTTTGCTTTTCGTAATCATTCCCTTTCTATTTCAATTAAAGTAAATTATCAAATAGTTTCTTTTTTTCTGTTATTTTCCTATTTTAGCATTTAACTCCTGATATATCAGCATTTTTGTGCTATCTAAAATATAAAAAACGTACTAATGCCGTTTTATGGGGATGTTCGTAACATCAATAGATGTCGCTTTACCTTAAGCGCTCTCAATAATCTATTGATATCGGCATTCCCTTTTTAATTTCTCCTATTCTCCTTATCCTATTTTAATGATTTTCTTACTCGTTTAATTCGTTCTTTAACTAACACCTTTACCATTGCTAGTTGCTCTTTTTTAGATAAATTACTATTATCTATTACTACCGCATCAGTTGCTTGCTTTAGAGGACTATCTGCTCGGCTTGAATCTATATGGTCTCTTTCTAAAAGGTTGGCTTTAATTTCTTCAAAGGTAGATATTTGATGCTTTGTTTGTAATTCCTCAAATCTACGTTGGGTTCTAATATCAGGCGAGGCTGTAAGGAATAATTTTAATGCTGCTCTAGGAAAAACGACTGTACCAATATCTCTACCGTCTAAAATAACCCCTTTTTTCTTTCCCATTTGTTGTTGCTGTGCAACCATTGCTCTCCTCACGGCTGATATCGTTGCTACGGGACTCACTTGCTGCGAAACATACATTTTTCTAATTTCCTCCTCTACATCTTCCCCATTTAATAGCGTTCGATTTTTCCCTTTTACATTTATAAATTCAATCGTAATTTTACTTAAAGCTTTCGCTATCGCAGCTTCATCATCAAGATTAATTTCGTTGCGTAGGAAAAAAAGGGTTACTGCTCGATACATGGCTCCTGTATCGATATAGGCATATCCTATTTTTTTACTTAAATCTTTAGCTAAGGTACTTTTTCCACAGGCAGAATAACCATCAATGGCGATGATTATTTTAGGCGTAGGTGTTTTGCTCATATTATAGGTTGTCGTTTGAGAACTACCTGATTTTTGAATACTAGAGTCGCTTTAAAATAAAATTCCAAAGTTTCTCATAAGGAATAACTTCTAATTCTGTAATTTGTCCTCTGTAGGCAAATGGCGTGTCTACTAAGCGGTCATAATATTTATCAACATTCGATAAATTTTCTACTTTATATTCTGCTTTGTCCAATTGTTGTAATAAACGAATAAATTGAATTAAACGGAAATAAACTTCTTTTTTTAATTGACGGTTCGCATAACTTTTAAGTCGCTCTACTCGCTCTCTAATCGCATTATATCCTTTCTTTTCAATTAAGAATAAAATTTGTGCTACCACTAACAAAACTGTAAAAATTCGCTGATCTTTTGGGTATAATAAAGGGTCGTTTAAGAAACGAGAAGAACGGAAAGTCTTTTTTCTTTGCGCTTGTAATATTGGGTTATTTTCTCCGTGACTTTCGATAACGTAATTTAAGTAAATATTATAAATATTCCACTTTTCTTTATCGTTCCCTGTTATCTTTTTGAATTTAGAATTACTAGTTGCCCGATTGTAAATGGCTAAAGCATTAATAAAATTATCTGTATGAATACTCAATAATAGGTAATATTCCATGAATAAAAACCAAGTTTCACTTCCTGCGGGAAATGATTTTAGACATTTCTCTGCATTATTCTTACCATTTTTATAATCTCGTAAATGAAGATACGCAGACATCTTTTTTAGTTGAAAAGTTGCTAACTTTTCACTTTGGTAATACAATGGATTTTTCTCAATATACTCCTCTGCTTTTGAACACACTTCTAACATTGCCACATAATCGTGCAACATCTCATAACGGAATGCCCAAACTAAATACATATTATAAATAACGATTGGCGAGTCATAAATTTCAGACAATCCAACTAAGGCATCACAATAAGTATCAATTCGCTCTCTTAAGTCTTGATTTTTTGATGGCGGTTTATAATAGTTCATGATTACCCGCTGATACAACTCCTCCGAACGAATTTCTGCATCTAAAACGTTTTCATATTGCTTAATATGCTGGTCATATTCTTCATACCCTTTTTCGTCACTCACATCCGCTGAGTATCTTCTTAGAATACGACAACAATTAACGATTACATCCGCAAATTTGAATTTTAATGCCGTTGTTAATATTTGCCTAGCTAAAGAAGCTGCCGTATGACTAGCATTATTGGACAATAAAATTTTTACCAATGTCCAATCCTTATTACAAGAAAAATACGCTCTCTCATAATTGGAGGTTGCTGGTAAGTTTACATCCAGGAAAAATAAGGTATTCAATAACCGCTTTCTAAAACGAGATTTTAGCTGACGATATTTATCATCGGTAGGACTACAGGCATACAAGAAAGTAGAAGCGTCTCTATCATTCTTAAATTTATTAGCTAAAAGTGCATCATAAAAATCATTGAACTTACTATTCTTATGCTTTAAAGAATGGTCGTCAAAAATTTCTATTTTACGCACCTTTTTTTTAGTAACTATTTTGGCTATTTCTATTAAATTTTTCATAATCGGCTATCGTACACTTCTTTTTGTGGGGAATTAGATTTCTTATTTAGATTTCTTAAAAGTAACCCAAATTTTATGACAAGCAATTTTGCGAATATTTTTTTATTAAATCAAATATTTATGTCACAAATAAAAAAAAATGACAAAATTTAACATTTGTAAATAAGGTTTTAGCTAAATAATTAGTTTGATAAATTTAAAAATAAAAATATTTAATTAATTCAATTTCAGTAAAATATGCAACTGATTTTATTGCTTGAATTTCAAATACCAATAAAATAGAATATAGTTTTGTTCACCCTTTTAAGTTTTTAAATTAAAACCAACTGCACATTAACTATTATAGATACGGTAAAAGTGTGACATTAGTTTTTATATTAAAACTAATTTTAATATTCACTTTTTAAGCCACTCATTTTTTCATAAATTTCTAGTTGAAGTTATTTTTTCATTTCAATAATGATAAAAAAATAGTCTAAATAGTTTCAATTAAGTGTTTTAAACAATATATTTATACTAATAATTTTAAAACCCCATAATCAACTTTACTATGAGATTAACATTTATTCTTCTACTAACCCTATTTACTTTCCAAATTACTTTTGCTAATAATTACCGTGTAGAAATTGCCGTTTATGACAAAGGCGTAGGTTTTGACTTTTTTTATAATATTGATGATGTTAAACTAGCCGTGGATGTTAATGAACTTTATCGTTATTATTTAGGTGATTTCACTGACGCTACCGACGCTGCATTGGCTAAAGAAACTGCCATTGCTAAAGGTTTTAAATACGCCAAAATAGTGGATTTAAAAGCAGAACGTGCTAATTGCGCGCTATCCTGTAAAACGCCACTTTATATGGAAAATATTTTCTTCGACTTTGATCGTTCTAATCTAAGAGCTAAATCGCGAAGCGACTTAGATGATTTAGTTACCTTACTACAAAATAATCCTGACTATAAAGTGGAACTAAGTGCGCATACAGATGCACATGGTTCTCTAGCCTATAATAGCGCACTTTCTAAAAGAAGGGCAACCACTGCTAAAGAATATCTATTAACCAAAGGCATTTCTTCCAAAAGAATCACTACTAGTGAGTTTGGCGAAACGGCTCCTATCGCTAAAAATAATTTAAATGGAAAAGATAGCCCTGACGGTAGACAATATAATCGTAGAGTTGTTGTTACTGTGATGAAAAACAATGGTACTATTCTTTCTAATGTAGTACAGCCGATTAATGTTCCTTCTATTTTGAGAGTGGATTAAGAATGGGAATCAATATCGACTACAAATTTCCAAGACGTTAAGAACAAAATTTGATTGATTGGGAAAAACAGAAACTATAATTCTCTATAAAGCTCATTATACTGCCTAATAAGTTTAGGCAATTCATGAAAAGTAGTTTCTTTTAATGCAATTAGCATGTTAGGTTTTTCCTTTAGTATCTTACCAAGCGTTGTTTGAAAGGTAGAAGAAGAAAGGACGGTCAATTGGTCATCCGAAGGGCCTAATAAATAGACGTGCCTTATGGTAGTGGTTTTGTAATTAATATGTTCTTCCGTGTATTTGTATAATTTCATTTGGTCGTTTACCATGATTTCTACAAAAAATGCTTGTCCTTTTTTGCTTCTTAGTGTTTTGAAATGTTTGTAAATATTATTTCTAAAAACACCAAAAAATTGGATGCTAGTTGGATAATAATTCATCCTGTGACCTCCATAAACAAATTGAATGGGTGCAAGTCCGTTTGATGCGGTTAATACTTTACCATAAAGGGTATCTTGTTTCAAAGTCAATAAATAATCTGCCCTTTTTTGAGCATACCCAATAAAACTAAGACCGCAAAAAATCCAAATTAGTAAACTATTTTTTTTCATTTTAAAAGTTTAAAGCTTTTATAGTTGGGACTTAAATTTATGCTGCAAAAATAGCACCGTTTATCATTTTGTCTAAAAAGGATGCCCCATATATGAATAGACTATTTTTTAGGTTAACATTTCAACATAGTATTAGATATGGAGGATTTAATGTTGTTTAAAATAACAATATAGTAGCTAAAATTATTCCAATTGGAATTTGGCAAACTTAAATGTAATTAGAATGTAAAAATCTGTTTTGTATAACTCTACCCATAAATTATTTTTGCTAATCTTCAAATTTTGTAAGAAAACGCTTATTATTTATAGAAAACAAATATATTATTTTTGAAGCTTAAAAAATAAAAATAAGGCTAGGAATAGATCAAAAAGCAATGGAGAAAACATTAATTAAGTAGTTAAAAATACGTTAAGCGATTTATTTATATATAAATCAAGAAGAATTAATTCGTTTTACTGCCTTTATTCTGATTCGGCTAACACGAATAATATCAAATTAAAAGTATGCGTACATCCAATATTAAGCATTTACATTGGCGAGCTGGCTTTGGGCTTAACCCAGCACAATGGCAGACTAGACAACATTGGTCTATTACACAAGCAGTCGATTTTTTATTTGACTCCGCTAAGTAACGGCAAAACAATAACTTGAACATCTAGGACGGCTTCTTTTGCTCC
>CAYMSC010000033.1:0-25015 GCA_964392805.1 uncultured Saprospiraceae bacterium | reverse complement strand
ATTTGAAAAATGCGGAACTTATTTTTTCGTCGGCTCTAAATAAGCGATACATAGGTTTGTTTTTAATGGTTTTATGAACTATAAAATGAGCACAAAGATAAAAGTAACAATTTATATTAAATAAAATATTTACAATTATTTAAGATGTCATCTAGCATGATGTTTTCAAATACCATACATTTGTGCCTTCTTTGAAACCAATAACAAAAAAACTGGTTAATAAACTCATTCAACCCTACCAAATTAAAATATTAAACTCTTTTAGAGATCACTCTTAAATAATCGTTTAAAATGAAAAAACATAATTTCTACGCTGGACCAGCTATTCTTCCAAAAGATGTAATGCGCAAGGCAAGTAAAGCAGCTATTAACTTTAATGATAGCGGATTATCTATTTTAGAAATTTCTCACCGTAGTGCTGATTTTGCAGCAGTTATGGAAGAAGCAGAATCATTAACTAGAGAGCTATTAGGGGTGAGTGATGATTATGCCGTATTATTTTTGACAGGAGGAGCTAGTTCTCAATTCTATATGTCCGCGATGAATTTGTTGGCATCAGATGGCAAAGCTTGTTATGTAGATACTGGTGCTTGGTCCACAAAAGCGATTAAGGAAGCGAAGGCCTTTGGAGAAATAGAAATATTAGCCTCTTCAAAAGATAAAAACTATACGTATATCCCTAAGCGATATAAAGTGCCAACCGACGCTACTTATTTACACTTAACTAGTAATAACACTATTTCTGGAACACAACATAATTGGTGGCCTGAAACAGAGGTACCTTTTGTATGTGATATGTCTTCTGATATTTTTAGTCGCCCAATAGATGTCAATCGATTTGGGATGATTTATGCGGGTGCTCAGAAAAATTTGGGACCAGCAGGTGTAACATTGGTGATTATCAGAAAAGATTTATTAGGTAAAGTGAATCGGGAAATTCCTACGATGTTGGATTATAAAACCCACATCGCTAAAGGTTCTGCCTTTAATACGCCTCCAGCATTCCCAATTTTTGTGTCCATGTTGACAATGCGTTGGATTAAAGCAAAAGGTGGTGTAGCAGAAATGGCAAAGAAAAACAAATCTAAAGGTGGATTATTATATAGAGAGATTGACAGCAATCCTTTATTTGTAGGTACGGCTGCGAAGAAAGACCGTTCTTTGATGAATGTGACCTTCTTATTGAATAAGCCAGAATTGAACGATGAATTCCTAGCAATGTGTGCAGAAGCAGGTTGTGTAGGTGTAAAGGGTCACCGTTCTGTTGGTGGTTTTAGAGCATCTATTTATAATGCTATGCCGAGAGCAAGTGTGAAAGTATTGACGGAAGTGATGCAGGAATTGGCTAAGAAACATGGGTAAGATTTGGAAATTCAAAATCTTAAATTTAAAAGTGGGCTTATGTCCATAAATGAATTTTCGATAAATAAAGATAATTAATAGGAGTAGCTTTTAAAGTCGCTCCTATTTTTTTGCAATTAAGCGTTCTATTTGAACGTTATTAATTAACAAATTCCGCAGAAAGAAAACGACTTTCTCCATCCAATCATATATACTTTAAAACCAATGAGGCAGTCTTAAGAGATATAGCATATGTGATAGAAGAAGATATAGAAAACAGGAAGATTTATCATAGAAACTTGGAGAGCAATTACATAGCGTTAAAATAAAAAGGGGCAACTGCTGTTAAAAGCAATTGCCCTTTTTAGGTCGTATAAAATCGACAATATTACGCACCTAAATAATGACGCAATAATTTACTTCTAGAAGCAGACCTCAATTTATTGATAGCCTTATCTTTAATTTGGCGAACTCTTTCTCTAGTTAAGCCAAACTTATCACCAATATCTTCTAGTGACATTGGATGCTCTACACCTATTCCAAAATATAGCTTAATCACATCACATTGTCTTTCTGTTAGGGTACTCAAAGAGCGTTCAATTTCCTTTCGGAGAGATTGCTTGTATTCCAGTTCACTATCCGTATTACCAGTAGTTCCATTTTCTAAAACATCTAATAAAGAATTGTCTTCACCTGTCACGAATGGAGCATCCATGGACACGTGTCGAGCAGCAACGCCTAAAGTAGTTTCTACTTCTTCAGTAGGAATTTCTAATTGTTCTGCTAATTCTTCAGCGGAAGGCTCTCTTTCGAATGCTTGTTCCAGTTCAGAAAATGCTTTATTAATTTTGTTAAGGGACCCCACTTTATTAAGTGGTAGACGAACGATTCTGGATTGTTCGGCAAGTGCTTGTAAAATGGATTGTCTAATCCACCAAACAGCATAAGAAATAAACTTGAATCCTCTAGTTTCATCAAATCTTTGTGCAGCCTTAATAAGTCCTAAGTTTCCTTCATTAATTAAATCACTGAGCGAAAGTCCCTGATTCTGGTATTGTTTGGCCACTGAGACGACAAATCTCAAATTAGCTTTGGTCAGTTTTTCAAGGGCAGCTTGATCTCCAGATTTAATTCTTTTGGCGAGTTCTACTTCTTCTTCGGGTGTTAATAAATCAACTTTCCCGATTTCTTGTAAGTACTTCTCTAATGATTGACTCTCACGATTAGTAATAGATTTAGTAATCTTAAGTTGTCTCATGAAAATTCCTTTTTTGTGTTTTTTTGATAGACAATTAAAATTGATTTTTTGGGGCCTTAAATCCTTAAAATTTGAAGTACCAATAAAATAAATTAAAAGCACTTGCTCAATATTAAGGTCGAATTAATTTTTAAATGAATAAACGTTATCTATCAGTTTATCAAGAAATAATAGACGGCAATAGTTCTTTACAAAAGAAAAGAGATGGTTATTACAAGAATACAAATAATGAACTTGTTAAATAACTTTTAATTGGATTGTTTTAGTAGATTAATTTGTGGACGGGTAATAGTAAGTTAAAGTGGGAACTAATGCCAAAATATCCATTGATAATTTCGTAGATTCAATACAAAAGTAATGGAATTAGGTGTTAGAATCAAGGCTTAGAATAATTGTAAAGTGAAAGAGTATTTTACAAAACAAAAATTACGTATAGTTGTATTTTTTAAATTATTTACTTAATCTGCTAAATAACAATTTTTTATACATTAAAAAAATAGAATACTATAATAAATTAAGATAGGTTAATAAATCTTGTTTATATTTTCTACCAAGCGGAATTCTTATATCTCCGAGAATAACCTCATTTCCAGATATATCTATATTATCAATTTTATTCAATTGAGCTAAATAACTTTTATGAACCTGCAGAAAACCTTTATCAGAGAGGGTATTATATAAGCGAATCATTGATAATTTAATCGCATATTTTTTTTCATGAGTAAAAATCAAACAGTAATTACCTTCAGATTTTACGTGAGAAATATCGTCAATGTTTACTCGCTGCAAAAGTTGGTTGACCTTTATGAACAGCGTATCATCTAAGTATTTGTTAGCCGGCCATTTATTTCCTTTATTTCTCCGTTTATCATTTAAAGCATAGTTAGCTATACTTCTCAAAGTCAACATATCTACAGGTGAAACCAAATAAGCAAGGATATTCGTTTGTTTTATTTCTTCATAAATTTCTCTTGCATTATCATCCGCCAAAAAAATTAACGGCAATTCTTCCACTTTTATGGAAACTACAAAGTCAACAATAAGTTGCTTATCCTTATTACCTATATCTAAAATTATTAAATCAATAGTGTTTCTCCCAATTAGACGTTCTGCCTCATTGAAATTATTTGTCGAAAGAATAGCATAATTTAACTCCTCTAAAACTAATTTCACATCACTTGAAGATGCTGCCATTCCCTCTAAATATAATACCTGTCCATGCATAATGGTAAAATCAATTTTTATAATCTATAAATACTATCCCCCTTTACTTTTGAGCATCAAAAGAGAAAAATAAAAGGGTCTAGCCAAATTATTTTTTAAAATATTAAGTTCTGTATTATAAGGTAATAGGAATTGAGAATAGCACAATAATACCACTTTTATTAAGAAAAGAAGTATTGAATTTCTACAAAGGTGAGCAACGTCAATAGCTTGGTGACAAAAAGGAAATTTAGCTAAATAAGTAATTTATTATATCAGTTATTAGCTTGATTTTCAAGCTAAAATATACATTTATGAACCTAAATGGTTTATGATATTCTTAAATAGACAAAGTAAGGTTATTGTGATTTAGACGTAAATAAATTGGTGTTCTTTCTATTAAAACTTATGTTTCTCTAATAATTCAAAAAGAGAATGAAAAGAGTTGTTAAAGGACTATTTTTGAACAGTAGCTAGAGCGTTATCTATCTCCTTATCACCTATTATTATACGCTAAATGAGCTAAGGGGCATAGGACTAAAGAATAAAAATTTCTTTTTTTTACGTCCTTTTTATAAATGACTCATCTTATATTTAAAAATCAAACAAAATTTACAAAAAATCATCGTATTTATTTGGCAGAAGTTTAATTCCTTTACCCCAAACAAATACAAATCATCTACCCTTGAGAGATTTCGATTACATCGCTGAATTAGTTAACAGAGTAAAACAAGATGACTTGTTAGCCATGAAGGTATTGTATAATGAGTTTGCTAGAGAAATGTTAACTGCTAGTCATCGAATTACCCAAAACTTATCAGATGCGGAAGACATTATTCAGGAATCTTTTATGACTTCCTTTGAAAAAATTAATAAACTCAATGAGCCTAAAAATTATGGAGCTTGGCTTAAAAGAATCGTTATAAATAATAGCCTACATTTAATTAAAAAACAGGTTCATTTCGAGGAAGTATCTAGCATATCATCAGAAGCACCAGATGAAGTCGTCGGTGAAATGCCTTGTTTAATCATCAAAAACTATCGAGTAGAAACTTGGTCAAAAGATTCTATTAAGCACGTCGTAAAAATTGAGGTGACTCCAGAACAAAATAATGCAAAACCTGCTAATGATTTATTAGATAATTTACAAATTTCCATTCCACAAAAAAACAGTAAAACATATACAGTAGATGGCAATATGAATATTAAAAAAATGCAATTAATCAATGGCTTTTTTCGAAGAGACCGAAATACTTTTATTTTAGATAATGACAAAAAGTATAATGTCCGTCAATTGGTTATCAATTCAACATTCTATCTGCCCAGACAATCAAATATCTTATTAAATACCGATTATGTTGGCTTATATTTAGAAGATTTAGATGGGCAGTTAACGATTAATACAAAATATGGCTACATAGAAGCAAATAATGTAAAGGAAGTGACTGGGAATATCAAGAATTTTAATGCTAGCTTTAAAAATGTGGAAAAAATGATGCTCAATGCTAGCCATTCTTCTATTTCCGCAGTAAGCGTAAAACATTTACAAATTGGTTCTCTTGAATTGCTTTCTCAAAGGAAAACAACAACTGGACTTTTTGATAATAATATTCCTAATAATGTTTTATCTTTTTCTAATAAATACAGGATAGAAAATATCGAGCAATTAAATATTTCCAGTACTAGTAATGATGCCTTTACTTTAGGAACTATTGACCATTTCAAGGCTATTAATTCCAATTTTTCTAACTACCATATCAAAAAAATTAAACATTCTTTCTCTGCCGACGGCAAAAATGGAGATGTTACCATTTATGATGTTGCTCCTAATTTTGAAAAAATCAATATTGGCAATCAATTCAGCACCATAGATTTAAATATGAAATCAGTCAAAAATTTTAAAGTAAATATTGCCTCCAAGGATAAAACAGAACTTCGTTTTGCCAACTATTTGATAGAAGCACCAACTAAAACTGGTTGGTCATCGAATTATTATAAAGGAGATAAAAATAGTAAAGGAACCGTCGAAATAGATTGTGAATATTGTGAAGTTATTATTAATTAGGGGCTTATAATCAATAGTTGTAAAGGTGCTTAATATAAAATCAAGCAATAGGTATTTTTCACAAAAAACAAACCCTGCCAATGAGAAATCAAAGGCAGGGTTTGAAAGGTATATCACCGAAAGCGATAGACCATCTAATCGTTTTTATTGGTTGCCATCAATTGATTATAAATTGATTAGGACAACTGCCAACTGAACTAGTAATGCTTTTTCAAGTGTTCCATTCCCATATTATTGATAACGGTTTGCTTGTAGTTGTCTTTAAATTGCATAAAAGCGACCTTACCAGTGGTAACTGCTCCCAATTTTCGTTTTTCAATATCCGCAGAAAAACCAAGAATCAGGGTATCACTATTTAATGCAATAACTCTTTGTACAACTTGATATAAAGTTTGTCGATAGATTTTGTGAGAATGTAGATAATCATAGTTCATACCCAGATATAAACCGTGGTAGACGGCATCTACTTTCTTACCTAAGAAGAAACTAGCAACTTCATTTTTACCAAATGCTGTATGTGCTGCTTTAAGTTCAATTTTTATGACATCAAACATTTGCTCCTCAATCATTTTTGCGAATAGCTTTTTTGGAAGCGGGAAAGTGTTCAGCCCTAAGTTGACCTTTTTTACATTATAATATAAGTCATAATACAAATCTAATTCTTCAGTCGTATAACTCAGCACTTCAGAAACCTCATACATATCAACAAAAAGAGTAATATCTTTTCTGAAATGTCTTCTAGAGGAAGCACCTAAATTAGCGCGAAAAGCAAACCTTCAATATCTGATTTCTTTAGGTGACAAGTCGCTAAGAAACGTCTTGTTATATTAAAAAAATAAAACCATCAACTATTAAAACTATGCAATCTCCAATATATTTCAAAACAGAATAGCAATTCTAAAAATAATTGGTTTAATATTTGCGCCTAACCAAAATAGTACGAATCAGAGGACGGTGTTTATGCGTATATTCAATAAAACTCATTTAACAGCAAGGAAATACATATTTAAAAAATTATTTCTTTAGCTTTGCAAAAAGGGCAATTCTCCATGAAACTTAATAACCGATTATATTACCTCTTACTCGGCACCTTTATTTTCTTCTTTTTAGCAAAGGGATTAGAAACGCTTTGTGATACGGAGGAACGCATGGTACAATATGCGAGTAACCTTACAAAAAGCCTACAATCGAATGAGCAAAAGGTAGCAGCTACTTTAGATGACCAGTCATTTATAGAGGCTATATTCAACGGAAAAGAGACCGACCTTGCAATCATCCAACGCCTATCGAAAGAACCTTTCAATATCTGCTTTTATGAAAAAGATTCTCTCTTATTTTGGTCAAATAATACCAGTTCTATACTCGATAAACAGCTATTACAGGAAATTAGAAGTACGGATGTCCCCATCTTTAAAAAATTATCAAACGGCTATTTTGTTATTCAAAAAAATCAACTTTCGGAACTAGAAAATCCTTCCGCTTATGCGGTATCGTTAATTCCTATCAAATGGGAATATAATGAAAGTTTGACCCATCTTCCTTCTTATTTTGAAATGAAAGCAAGTGAAAAAATACCAGCAGTTATTCAGGTAATCAAAGAAGAAACAGCATTCCCTGTTAATTCTCGGATGCAGGAAGCTCTTTTTTATTTGAATGCTGACCAACCATTTAAAGACAAACAAGTATTGAAGTGGGTGATGCTTTTCTATTTTTTCGCCTTTCTATTTTTAGGACTTGTTATTAATAAAATTGCCAAATCTATCATCCAAGAAAACAAAACTTGGATGGGGCCCGCTTTTCTCTTGATTGTGGTTTTTGGATTGCGGTATTTAAGTTTAGATTGGACTAGCAAATTTGAAGATTTTCAAGTGTTTGCACGTACGTTTGACAATCCGCATATCTCCGTAGGAGATTTGCTCATTAATATCGTATTACTACTTTGGGTAGTCGTTTTTATTCATCGAGAATCAAAAGATAAAGATTTTACCGTTAATTTTTCTCCCAATACTCGTTTCTTTTTGACGACGATGAATTACCTGTCTGTACTATTAGCACTCCTATTATTAATCAGCGTGCTAAAAAGTCTAGTCCTAAACTCAGGAATAGATTTTGATTTTAAAAATGTATTTAGTCTTGACCAATATAGTGTTATATCTGTTTTTGGTATTATCTTATTACTTTTTACTCAGTTTGTGTTTAGTCATCGAATGATGATAACCATACATAAACTTAAACTCAATCGAACCAAGCGGCTATTGGCATTAGGGCTTGCGGTCTTATTGGCTTTACCTATTATTTTCTTTATTGATTTAGAAGTGCCTATTCATGTTACAGCATTAATGTCCTTCATATTTGTCATTTCTTATGATTTGTTTATTGACATCCCCAACCCTGGACTAGTGTGGCTTTCTCTATGGGTCATTCTATTCGCTGGATTTTCTTCTAGCCTTTTGTATAAATACAATCTGGATAAGGAGTTAAATCAAGAAATTTATATCGCAAAAAAAATGGCAGAGGAAAAAGATTCTCTAGCCGAATTATCTATTCTTGAACTCAACCATGCTTTAGACACTACTAATCTAAATGGATTAGTTGGTCAATCAAAAAAGATAGCCGATTTATTAGCTACGCTTACATTTAATCAAAGTTATCTTTATACCAACTATAATTATGATTTTTATTGCTACGATGAATTCGGCAGTAGTAACAAAGAAAATCCAACAGGAACTACATTGGCTCATTGGGAAGCAATAATAGCTAATAAGCAAGCAATCAAAGCAGGAACTAACCTCTATTTAACGGATGATACTAGTGGTCATAAAACCTATTTATTAGTCCAAAATTTTAATAAAGAAAAAGGATCACGACTAATCGTACAATTCAAAAAAGCACCTAGAAAACGGTCAAAAGTATATACTAATATATTATCTCAACAAGAATTTAAAGGCTTGACTGACCTAGCAAAATATAATTATCTAATCACCAAAAACGGTCAACCCGTTATTAGGGAAGGTATTTCTCCAGAAGAACCACCTTTCATGCAAACAGATAAACCAGCCATTCATAACTATGTCGTAGGTAATAAAAAAGATATGGTTTATTTTATGTACAGAGCAGCTGAAAATCATTTTATTATTCTCAGTAAACAACGAAATAATCGGTTTCATCCACTTTCTTTATTTTCTTTCATCTTTACCTTCTTAGCCTTAATGGTGGTTTTAATTGCAATTCTAAATTCAAGAATCACCATTTTACCAGATAATTTAAATTTTAAATTTTGGAATAAACCATCCTTAAAAAATAGAATACAATTTTCTACCATTCTGCTAACCTTAGCATCTTTCATTATCATTGCGGTCGTTTCGTTTTGGTTTTTAACAGATTCCTATCAAAGTTATAACGCGGGGCGGTTAAATAGAAAAGTATCAGGTGTGCAAACTGCATCTCAACAATATTTGCATCAAGCAAAAGATTCTTTACAATTATTGAGTGAATATGTATCAGATTTAGCCTTAGCAGAACGAATTGATTTCAATTTGTATGACTTGGATGGGCACTTAATTCAGTCTTCTGAAATAGATATTTTTAAGAGAGGTGTTTTACCACCACAAATAAATGCTTATGCTTTTGAAGTTTTAAAAAGAACGAGTAAAACAAGGTCCGACCCCATTGAAGAATCTATTAGTACAGAAAAATATACCTCCGTTTTTGCGACCTTAAAAGATTCTAAGGGACAAAAAGTTGCCTATATTGGCGTACCTTATGCCAACCAAGAAAGAACGCTACAAGATGATGTCCTCAACTTTATGGGTAATCTAGTCAACGTCTATGTTTTCATGTTAATTTTAGCAGGGGCTATATCCGTTTGGGTAGCCAATACAATTACTCGGCCGATTACCGCTATTGGAGAAAATTTAAAAGAATTAAAATTAGGTATTTCCAATGAACCTTTACAATGGCGAACCAATGATGAAATTGGTGCTTTGGTAACCGAATATAATAGAATGATTGTCAAATTAGACCAATCGGCAAAGTTATTAGCAAGGTCAGAAAGAGAAGGTGCATGGAGAGAGATGGCAAAACAAGTAGCGCATGAAATCAAAAATCCGCTAACGCCCATGAAATTGAGTATTCAGTACTTGCAACACGCTTTTAAGTCTAACCCTGACAATATTGAACCACTATTAAAACGAGTATCCGTCACCTTAATAGAACAAATAGATGCTTTAGCACAAATTGCAGATGAATTTTCCAATTTTGCAAAAATGCCAAGAGCAAATAACCAACAAATTAAATTAAATGATTTGGTGGAATCGGTTCATGATTTATTTAAAGAGAGCAAAAATTCAGATATTTTATTGGATTTAGCAGAAGAACAGTTTTATGTTTTTGCAGATAAAAATCATTTAATGAGAGTACTCAATAATATGATTAAAAATGCGGTAGAAGCTATTCCTGACAGTAGAAAAGGAAAGATTAATGTATCTTTAAATAGAGATGGAGAAACAGCCGTAATTAAAGTAAAAGACAATGGGGTCGGCATTCCAGATGACATGAAAAATAAAGTATTTGTACCTAATTTTACAACCAAAAATTCTGGAACTGGTCTAGGGTTGGCTATATCCAAAAATATTATTGAATCCGTTAGTGGAAAGATTTATTTTGAAACGGAAAAAGATGTAGGGACTACTTTTTTTGTGGAATTGCCGATAGAAGAAATGGTTTTGACAGAGTAGGTATTAGATGATGTAATTGAAAAATTATGAGTAATTGGACAAAATTAAGTTAGTAATTTTTATAAAATTGGCGAGCATATTAGTTTTTACTCACCCCAAAAAACCTCTTATTCGCACGTAGCATGAAGAAGTGTCAACTTCTGAACCCGAAGGAATGGGCTGCCAAGTGCGTGATTCAGTAAAAACTGTACGGTAATGAAAGTTTTTATACCCTATTGGTCGGATTTATAAATCCTTGACAGTAAAATAGCTTCTTTTCCGTAATACTACGTTGTTCGTCAGTCAGGTAGCTAAGACTATTTTCCTTCCGCTCGCCTTGTCTTACGAAAAAATAACCTCCTTTTAATTCTCAACTACTTATAAATTCGACCTCTAGCTTATTTTACCCCTTCTTTTTCTCCTTTGCTTTAGCTCAAATTTTTTCTTCTTTTCTCAGTTCCCTTTTAGTGCTTTTTAAATTCGGCATTTTTGGTACTTTAGGTTGATAATTGGGGGAGAATTTTCTTAGCCGTTCATCAAATTCAAGATCATATCCTTTAACTAAGTTAAAAGAAAGTGTAATATTACCAATAAAATAGCCGTCATTATCAGCAGGATTTCCTCTTGGTTTTCCAACGGGGTTACCTGCTAATTGTGGTAAAATTTCGGGCGAACGAAAAGCTAATTGACTAGCAATAGGATTAATTTCTTCTAATAAAACTAAGTCTGGATAGTTTCCGCTCACATCGTCTAAATAATCGCTAAGGGTTATCCGATAACCAAATTCAAAGCCAATATTAAATCGTTCACTCAGACTTATTTTCATGCCCGCTCCAAGCGGAAAAGCGATATTCAATTTACTATATTTTTCACCATTTTCCAAAGTTTGCCCCTCCGTCCCCATAGATTGCAAATCGTACCATATATCATCTAATTCTGCCCGAGGCGTATTATAAATGGCTGCTACTCCTGCAAATAAGTAGGGTGCTGACTTTTTATTATCTCGAATATCAAACTTGGTAATATTCCATTCCCCTTGAACGGCTAATTCATATAATTTGGATTGGAAACTTAAATTTCTACTAAACTCAAATGAGTTGGATTGACGTTGGAAAGCATCTGTCCCAGACAAATTAGTTTGAGAAAATTGTGCCTTAATAGCCAATTGCTTTTTTAGGTTATAACGGGCAAAAAAACCTAAAGCGACATTGTTTGCTCTTGCCTCATATCCATATTGTAAATCTCCAAAATATTGAGAAAATCCACCAGCAATCCCAACTTCTAGGTATTGGCAAAAAGTGATGCTAGGACAAAGCAAAATCAAGTAAATACATACTATTTGAAGTTTCATGTTGAAAGATTTGATAGTCTTCTAAAATTATCGGGGGGAAAGGGGGAAAGTGTGAATTATTTTGTGGGGGGAATAAGCTGTGCAAAAAATAAACTAACATTTTTCATCACATCAAAATAGTATTTTCACATAGCGCATATAATTTTATGAGCTAAATTGGTTTAAGTTCTTAAAATAATGTTCACTATGTGTTTTTACTATAGGACTATGTGGCAAAACACTAAAAGTTGTTAATTTAAATTTATCTGACTACTTAAGAATTAATAAATAGCTCATCTATTGGTTTGCAAATAGCTTTCCAAATTTTACAACTTGTCTGCAATCAGCCGTAATTGATTCATTTATAGGCGATTTTAAATCTTTTAAGGTTATTAATAACTGATGTTACGCAAAGAAAAATTAATCAGCACCAAAGGTGCGACATATCATAGCATTGGGTGTAAACCCAATAATTTTAGAAAGTAATACAAGAAAGCACCAAAGGTGCGACATATAAGAGTAATATTGTTCGGTTTTTATGTCGCTCCTTCAGAGCTAACTTTTCAACAGCATTTCTATCCCATAGGGCTTCGCCCCATGTTAATATATGCCGCACCTTTGGTGCTTGTGGGTAACATCAGTTAATAATTTAAATAGTTAAAATAAAAACAAAAAGTATAAATATATTTTGTTTAAAACATTTTTTGTTTTAAATTTGTGCTATTAAAATAATCTGTTGAATGATAATAAAACTACACTTATGCAAAACGAGATTGCTAAAACCAATCCCCCCCCATTTGCCTATATGAATTTTAGGGAATATGGCAAAAAACTAAATGAAAACTGGTTTGAAATGGTCATGATTCCTTTGATATTGTATTTGATAGTTTCAAAAGATATAAGTGTCTCTATTCAAATGGGCCAAGAAGTTGCTACCTTCAATAGTGAACTACCAATGCCAAAAACCAATACTACAAGTATAGCGATTCCAACGAGTCAAACAATCCCCTCTACTCCCCAAAAAGGATTTCATTTAGGTTCTTGGTTAGATAGTCGGAAAAAAAAGAAAACATCAAAAACTGAAAGCAAAAAACAAACACAAACACCTAAAAAAGTACCAAGAGCACAACATTTTTCAAATCTTACATTTATTATGAGTCCGACCTATGCCAGTCGAAAAAATATTCCAAACTCAGTAGTAAATGCAAAAAAGCAAAATTGCTATGATTATGTAAAAAAATTCAAAGAAGCAGCATTAAACGAGCAAAAGGAATATGGTATATTAGCCAGTATCACTTTAGCTCAAGGCCTTTTAGAATCAAATGCCGGCGACAGTAGATTAGCTAGAGAATCCCTTAATCATTTTGGTATTAAGTGCAGGTCAAAATGCAGAGGATGTACCTGTCGAAATTATCATGATGATGATATTTACGATATGTTCCGAGTCTTCACTGACCCTATGGAAAGCTACCGAGAACATTCTATTTTATTAAATAATACTCGATATAAAAAATTAAAAAATCATAGAAATGATTACAAAAAATGGGCATACGGGCTAAAAAAAGCGGGTTATGCAACGGACAAGCGGTATGCTGAAAAGCTAATTATGATTATTGACGCTTTGAAATTGTATCAATATGATAATTTGTAAAATAGTCCCAACTAGCTCTTAATTTAAAAAACCACTAACTATCAATTATGAATGCTTTAAAAATTGCGCAAGGTCACCAACAAGTTATGTCTTACTTAACCGTAAAAGGTGCTTATAATTTTATGGACTTCTTAAAAAATGTCTTCAATGCAGAGGAACAATTAACCGTACCTCGTAGCAAGGACTTGGTGATGCACGCAGAAATGAAAATTGGAGAGACTACCCTACTCATTACAGATGCGGTAGATGAAACCCCTACCAATCCAGCAGAATTATTTATCTATGTAAATGATACAGATGCTATTTACAAAAAAGCCATCAAAGAAGGAGCAACTGCTTTATTAGAACCAGAGGCTTCAGAATTTGCGAAAAGAACGGCAGGAATTAAAGACTCTTTTGGAAATACTTGGTGGTTGCATACGCTTTAGGTCCGTTGTCCGTTCAGGCTGACCGCAAACTCCCGATTACCTACAGAATAAAATGTACTAAATGCCGTCCCGAAGAGACTCTTAAGCGGAATATTGGTAGGTTTTGATAGCTTTTATCGGTATGGTATCCCTAAAGGGACTAAGTTTTTAGCAATTCAAGTTCCTTTAAGGCAGGGGTGGTTTGTTCTGGAAAAATCATAAATCAAAATTCATAAATCTTAAATCATAAATCTGTCACGTAAAAATTACATGGATTTATGATTTATGATGTATGATTTCAGATTTATGATTTTCATCCTGTCATTTGGTCACTTCGATGGTTTAAGTCTCCAGACCATAGCTGTCAGGCTAACGATTTGAAATAGCTAATTTTTAAAGCTAGACACGTTGAAAACGTAAAAGATATTGATTTGAAGATAAAATCTTCAAATATTGACACCAGTATAAATCGTTGATTATCAGTAATATTTTTCTTAGCCTGACGGCTATGGTCTCCAGACTTGAACCCTGTATCGACTGGTCTCCTGACCTGCATTTAGAAAATTTAATAATTAAACCTAAAATCCCAAAGTAGAATTAGGAACCCTAAAAAATAAATGCTCATTCTTTCAATTATAACTTTCTGATTTTCAGTGCGTTTTTTAATTTTAATTCCTTACAGCAACTGTTTACTCCGCAACAAATCCTCGAATATTCCAATTAATACTCTCTCCATTACGTTGACCAAAAGTCAACCACTGACCATCAGATTCTTGAAATAACCAATCACCTCCAATACTAGTTGGTCCTGCATCACAACCAATAGTTTGCAAGGTCCGATTTTGTCGAATTTTAATACTTATCCAGAGTGGTTCACCTGTAATCGCTAAAGGTTCGGCTAAGACATGGTTATTGAAAGAATTTTGAGTAATGGTACCCGTCAAACTAGCTTCATAGACCACTTGCTCTGGCTCATTCGTGCCACCACTATATATTATTAAAGTTGTTTGTTGTGGCGTACCTGCAATAAAATAAGATACTTCGGTCAAATTTTGACCGACAAATTGACCGGTCTCTGCAGCCGAAAATCGAGCAGCAGCTTCATAGGTATCAGCCGTTAATAAAGGGGCAGACAAATTATCGCCGTCTAATCTTAAAGCAGCTCCTTCATTTCTATCATCACCACACGCTGTAAATAAAACAACCAAGGCTAATAGTAAAAAACTAATCTTTTTCATAATGTATTTTGAAGTTATAGAATTTAGAAGCAATCTTTCCCTACTTTCTTTAAAAAGGTAAAAGAAAGAAAACATTGTTCCCTTTCCCTAAATTTCCTCTGCTTAAACTTCAAAAACAATAAAATGACATTGATTTAACATATATTTAAAGTGTTGAATGCTTCTACTCTACTTTAAGGGTTCGATAAACAATAGGCATCTCTCTTTTGTACTTAATAAATACGGTATACAAACCCGATGGATAATTAGGGCAAGAAACATTCATTCGAGAAGCACCTTGAGCAGCACTACAAATCTCCATTACAGTTCCAAGATTATTAACGATGATTATCTCCGCATCTTGAAGCAATGGGTTTAGAAAATTAATCGTCATCTCGTCCATAAATGGATTGGGATGAACAATAGCATCGGGCGTACCTATTGGTTGGAATATAAGGGGTACATTATCAGAATAAACATAATGACCGTCCGTTTCCACATATTTTATTCTATAAAATCCACTACCTAAAGCAGGAGTCGCATCTTCCATCATGTATGCTTCCGCAATTTTACCCTTCGAAAACTCCAGAGTAGGTAATGCTTTAAAATTGTCTCCGTCTATGGAATATTCCAAAACATAATGCGCATTTGGTGCTTCATGTTCTACTTCATAAGTAATCCTTGCAACTTCATTATTTGTAATTCCCGAAATATTTCTAAAAGAAAAATCAGGGTTAAACAACATCTCTTCTTCTTCAAAAGGGCTTGGTGCTTGCACACAATTCGCTCCATCTGCATTAGAAACACTTCCTCCATTATTCCCCAGTAACCTAGCAGACTGAGCAACTAAATCTATCACATATATTTCACCAGATACATTATAGTTTATCACAAAATCACCTTCGCTTGTCATCCATGTGGACCCAACCGTACCAACAGGCAATTCGGATACCGAAAAATTTTGGACGGCTCCTGTTATTGGATTGATACTGAAAACATCGTTCGTGAATTCTGAAACGCCATATAATAACCCATCAATAGGGTTAAAAGAAACATCTGCTAAAGAAGGAATAACCGCAGAAAGTTCTATCGTTGCTGCGACCAAAACAGAAGCGTCAATATCCACTCTTTGCAAACGTTGTCCCGCATTATCTAATAAATAATAGTTACCTTCTAAATCAAAGTCTCCCGAAAATAAACCTACATTAATACCTTGAATTCGACCAATTACTTCCCTATTCCCATTTGCCCCTATTCTCACTAAATCGGTTGTCCCAAATCGAATACCATATAAAAAATTATCTTCGACATTATAGCCTAATGGATTTAAGTTGTCTGCCTCTTCGCCAATTGGAAGGAGGGTATCATTGGCAAAATCTACCAAATTAATTTGACCTTCTACTATTTGATAAAAATCCGAAGTACAATCGAATGGCGTAATTTCCAAAACACAATCAGCCGTTCCCACTGTAATAGAAGCGGTCTCCTCACAACCACCTGAATCTGTCACCGTGACCTCATAAACGCCAACAACTAATTCATTCCTATCTTCTGTATCTACTTCTAAATCTGCCCAGTCAAAATTATAAGGTGGCGTACCTCCAAAAGCACTAATATTAATACCTCCACTATTTTCTGCACAGGTTACATTTGTTATCGTAAAGGGAATAATAAAATTATCACAACCAACAGCACAATCAGGACTAGGAAGACTAATTTCAAGCACTTCAAAACAGCCGTTGGCATCTGATACGGTAACCATATATCCTCCCGCAACTAGACCTGTTCTATCTTCCGAAATAGCTCCGTCTTGCCAAGCAAAGGTCAACGGTGCTGTACCATTTTGAACCGACAAATCAATACTCCCCAAATTATCTTCACAATCTGGAGCAGTAGTACTGGTAACCTGAACATCAAAAGTAGTACAGTCAGCGCCACAATCTGGATTAAGTAAATTGATTTGTAAATTATCAGAACAGCCGTTCGCATCGGTTAAAGTTACGGCAAAAGTTCCTCCTCCTAAACCTGTTCGATTAGGGGTAGTAGCCCCATCTGACCAAGCATAGGTAATGGGCGATAATCCATTGATGAAAGAAATATCTATTGTACCTAGATTTCCTTCGCAATCAGGTCCGATTGAGCTAATCACTTGAGCAGCAAAAATACTACAATCGGGTGCACAATTTGGTGTTGGTAAATTCACAGATGCTGTTCCACTACAACCATTTGCATCCGTAACCGTCACCTCAAAATTGCCGCCTGCTAAGCCTGTTCTATCTCTTGTGGTTGCTCCATCTGACCAACTAAACGTCATTGGTGCTACTCCACTATTTACCATTATATTGATACTCCCTAAATTACCGTCACAGTCAGGAGTAGTGCTATTCATAATTTCAACGGAAAAGGCAGCGCAATCAGTACTCATCATGCAGTCAGGCGTAGGAATGCTAATCATTATTTCTTGCTGACATCCATTATTATCTACTACCGTTAAACTATAGTCGCCTCCTGGTAAATCTGTTCTACTTTTGATTATAGCTCCGTCAGACCAAGTAAAAAAATAGGGCATTTCTCCACCAGAAACCGTTACTATCGCATTCCCTAAGTTACCATCACAATCAGGAATCTCTGAAGAAAGGATTGTTAAAAATAATTCACTGCAATCAACTTCTGAACAATCTCCTGATACTGTTTTTTCAATAATATTAGATTCATTAGGAAATTTCCAACATCCAGAACGACGTACACAACGACTATACCAAGTTGTCTGAGAAATAGCGGTAGGTTGTAAGGTTAATTCATGTTCGTTAGGTATAATATACCATTCTGGGTAAGTTTGTTCAGGGTCATCAACTGTGAAAATCCACATAATTTGTTGCTCACCAGAACCACCTGTTGGGTTACTTACACTTTCTATTAAATTAGGTGTTTCTCCAGCACAAACGGTTTCTGCTCCTGTAATTGCACCGGGATTCGTAAAATCATCACAATCCCCTTCTACCGCATCTACTAATCCATCGCAATCATTATCTTGTCCATCTTCAATTTCATTTGCACCGGGATAAACTAAAGGTTGGAAATCATCACAATCCCCTTGCCCAACAGTTATTCCATCTCCATCTTTATCTTCATTTAGGGTAGATAAAATAGCCGTTTGCGCAAAAGTCAGCTGGCTAAGAAACAGAAATATCAATCCAAATAGGGAATATTGCAATTTAAGGTTTGTGAGGGTAAAGTTGTTCATAATTATTTATTCAAAAAAATAGGCCTGATTTCTTAGAAGGGGGACAAAAATAACTTTACCTGCTTCTTGAGTCAGAATTTTACGATAAATCTCTTAAAGTTTACCGTTTTATTATCCTAAAATTCCGACAGAATGTAAAGTTATTTTTTTGAGTCCCTTACAAAAGAAATATAGCTTTGTGTGGAGATTAAGGGATGAGGAATCATTTCTGGTAGATTATTTATTGCCTCATCCTTAATACAAAGGGAAAAAGTTATAAATTAATAAAGGACAGGGATGATTGGTGCTAATTTTAGGTGATTTTTCATAAGTAATTTTCTAAAATACTTTCTGATTTTGACCTAAAGTTTCGACTGTTTGAGAAAATCATACATCATAAATCTGCCTAATTTTACTTTTTAACAGATTTATGATGTAAGATTTATCCCGTCCAAAAAGACGGGATGATTTATGATTTCCCAGAACCAATCACCTCTGTAATAAAGGGGGGGAAGTGACTATGATTAGTCGTAAATAGATTAATCAAATTCTCTGCATAAAATTACAGAAATAAAAGGAACTCTACAAATTATAGGAGCATAGTAAGAGCATGTTTAAAATTCCATCAATTGGCTACAAATGGCAAATTTTATCTTGTAGGTTGTTAAAAATTTTGACCAGCCAAAAGGAGGCTAAAATTTTTTGCCTACTACAAAACAAAATTTACTCACTTTCGCTCAATCATGAAAATTTAAACATGCTCTAAATCGTAGAGAAGTCTTGAGTTTGGTGATGGGTCTATTAAATTAAAACTTATACCCAATCGCCAAATAAGTCCGTGCCCCTCCAAATAGGAAAGGCATTCTCGCTTGCAAAGAATTTTCATCATTGGTAAATTCAAGGCTATTAGACAAAATAGAACCATCAATTTCCATTTCCAATTCTGCTCTAATCTCCTCAAAATTAATGTCGCCTGCTGCTGCCGTAAAAGTAGATTCAAAATTATACCATTGGGCCGCAAGTCCAAGAATCCCCCAATCAATCACCACTCGGTCTTTAATCAACCATTGAATACCAATTTGACCACCTAAGCCAACGGTAGATAATCGAGCATCTACATTTGCCAAATTATCATCGATATCAGATTGAAAACCTACGTTATGTTGAGCATATCGAGCATAAGGTGCGTAGTAAAAACCACTACCAGCACTTCTTTTCTTACTATAAAATCTGTATTCTACGGTTGCTGTTAAACCAGAAAAAGTACTTGGTACAGATGCTTCCGCATCTACAAAATTGGTCAAAGCAGAAGAAAAGCTTTGTGAAGGAATCACCCCAACATTTAACGCAACCGAATTACGAGCAGATAATAATCGCTCATAATTTAAGGTCAAGTTACCAAAAGCTAAATTGGGTAAATTTAATTTAACTAAGTTTCGATGGTCTGATAATACGGGAGTGATAGATTCTGTAACCGTTTCTTCTCTTCGGTTATTTTCCACCACTTCTGCCTTATTTTTTATATCCGCTTTTTCTTCATGATCTATAGGTGCAGGTGGTGCTGATTTACCATCTTGCCTTAGAGATTCGTCTGCTAACGGCTCTTTTAATTCTCCAAAAGGGTCTTTTAAAATGGATTCCTCGGCTTCCGCCGCTTCTTCATTAATGGGAATATTCTCTCTTTCTATCGTTTCCGCTTTTTCCATAGATTCGTCCTTTCCTTTGTCCATCGTTTCCTCGGCTTCTTTTTTCATAGCCTCCTTGTCTTCTTTGTCTATCATCTCCTCTTTTTTCATTGTCTCCCCATCTTCTTTTTGCATCGAAGTTTCCTTGTCCGTAGTAGGAAGTTGCTCCTTTTTAGGCCGTTTAGGTTGAGCTTTAGTTCTCACAGGGACAACAATGGGCGTTTCTTCCAAAACATCTGTAAGGTCAACCTCCAAATCCGTGAAATCTAGTTGTTGAAATTCAAGTACTTGTAAATATTGGTCTTTTTCATTAAGCCATTTATCCGCTAAATCACTTTCGGAATAGCTTCGGTCCTTGCCAAAATCAAAAGTTTTGTCAAAACCTCCATATGTATTCTCCAATAAAATGTTTCCAGACAAATCTTTAACAGTAGCTTTATAAATTGGCGTCGAAAAATCTGTTACATAATACATTGCCCCATTAGGCTTTTTCTCAAAATGCGTTTCATTTATTTCTAGCCCCTTCTCAAATTCAACAGAAACTTTGATGTTCCCTTCTTTGGCAACTCTGATAAAATCATCCAAGTCTAAATTGACATGATAATAAGCAAAATTATTTCCAAATTCGGTGGCATATGGAGTAGCTTCGACACTATAAGTTAAGGCAGTAGGAGCTATATTATCAGCCCATAAGTTGGTTAAAGCACCTACTAAAAAGTAGGTAAAAATGAATAGTTTTCTCATATTGCTAAAAGGTTTTTAAAAGAAATATGTGTATATCAATATCATCGCCAATTCTTTTTAATGACATTTCGAATTGGTCATTAAAAATTGGCAAATCTATTAATTTATGTGTGTAGTTATTTTTTATCAACCGACATCTTTAGAGCATGTTTAAAATTCCATCAATTGCCTACAAGTGGCAAATTTCATCTAAAGCAGCCCGTCCGTAAACGGTTCACAAACAGTGTTTGCTCATCCGAATCTTTATTTCTTAGCTCATGTTAAAAATTTTGACCAGCTAAAAAGATGCTAATTTTTTTGCCTACTACAAAATTAAATTTGCTCACTTTCGCTCAATCATGAAAATTTAAACATGCTATTAACCGTTTATTTCTATTCTAGAGAAAAGAAAAATTATCGTTCTTTGACAAATCCCTCCGAGATACCTCGGAGCAGGCAGTGGTCGATTTAATTTCAAACTTTTTTCTGACTGTAAAGGAGAGAAAAAATTTGGAATTGAATCGACTCTTTCACGGGATTTGTCAGAGAACCAAATTTATTAAGTGTATTATTGAAAAACTTAGCATTTTCCAATAAAATTAGTTAAAAAATTAGGTAGTAATTGTAATGTGGAGGGTACTAAAAAAGAGATACAATCAAATAGTATTGACTATCAATTAATTATACATAAAAGTGATGTACATAGGTTTATGCTGACCATAAAGTTCTTATAAAGGTAGATGTTCCCGTGAATAATCGCAATAAAAAAATAAAAATAAACGTCGGCTAGGGCATATTTTTAAAGTCTTCTCTTAAATGCTATTCCTTTCTATTCGTTTCTTTTCTATATTTGTTACCACTCCAAAAAATATAACTTTTGTCTATAATCTTCTTAAATCTCTTTTATGAAAAGAATTATACTTTTATTTATTGCCTTTAGTTTTAGCATTAGCCTTTTTAGTCAAAAAATAATCGAAGTAACCCTTCAAGAAACCTTAGAAAAAGAAGCGTTAGCTGCCTTATTTTTAGGATTTCCTGTGAACTATGGGGTAGAAGCCTATAAAGTACTTTATGAAACAATGGATACAGACGGCACTGTCGATACCGCATCGGGGCTGATGGTTCTACCATTAAACGAGGCAGCCGACCAACAATTCCCTTTTCTTGCCTACCAACATGGCACGGCAAGTTCAAGAAATGGTGTTCCTTCAAATATAGAAGCCTTTGAAAGAACACTCGTCTATTATTTTGCAGGTCAAGGCTATTATGCCACCGCTGCTGATTATTTAGGCTTGGGCGAATCCAGAAGAATCATTCATCCATACATACACGCAGCTTCTGAAGCTAGTGCAGGAATTGATTTGGTCAAAGCAGCCCAAACCTTTACAGAAGAAAATGAGTTGCCTAATAGTGGACAATTATTTGTAACGGGCTATTCTCAAGGTGGTCATGCAGGTATGGCGATGCACCGTGTATTAAATGAAACGCCAATTCCAGGATTAGAAATGACCGCAGGCAGCCACATGTCTGGTATTTATAATGTTTCGGGAGAATTAGCCCAAGGGTCCGTAGCAGAAATAGAGTATCAATTTCCTTCTTATGTCGTTTGGATTATGGTGGGTTATCAAACCGTTTACGGCAATCTATATGATGATCTATCAGAAGTTTTTAATGCGCCATACCTAGAGGATATAGCAGGATTTATTGATGGGCGTATTGAAAGGGGTACTTTAAATGATTTATTAATAGATGAATTGGTTGAAAATCATGGAGCGTCTATTCCAAGATTTCTGTTCACTGATAGTTTTCTCAATGACTTAGAAAACAATCCAGATAGCCCTGTTCAAGTCGCCCTAAGAGATAATGATGTATTTGGTTGGGTACCTAACAGTCCAATGCGGATGATGTATTGTATGGCGGATGACCAAGTCGCTTTCACCAATTCTACCTTTACGGATTCGGTGATGAATGCTGCTGGGGCAGAAAATGTATTAGCGGTAGATGTCAACCCAGCGGCAGACCACGGAGGCTGTGTGATTCCTGCGACTTTCGGCACTATCCTTTTTTTCGACGAATTTGTCGAGCGTCCATTAATTTCTAGTACGCAAAATATTGACCCTCAATTAGCCTTTAATCTTAGTCCAAATCCAGCAAGTGATTATATTCATTTGAATTTTAATAATTTACAAAGTAATTTAGCCCCCTTAAATATTCGGCTTATCAACATGAATGGGCAAACGGTAAAATCTTTAACCACAAATAATTTAGAAAATTTCCGTATTCCATTGAACGATATGTCGAGTGGCTTGTATTTAATGCAGGTTCAAACCGAAAAAGGTTTTTGGACAGAAAAAATAATTATACGAAGTGATAAGTGATGAGCGATAAGTGGTGAGTGGTAAGTGATAAGTTGTAAGTGGCAAGTGATAAATTATTAGAGAGGAATTGTCAGTAGTAAATGTGGTAATCATACTGTATTTATTACTTATAATTCATCATTTTAAATTTACCACTTATCTCTCACAACTTGCCACTTACAATTTGCCACTTACAATTTGCCACTTACAACTCATAACTTACAATTTTCTATGACGACTAAGTGGATTGAATTTCCAGATGTTCCGCAATTTTCTTTTAAAGACGTTTCTTATACAACTGAATTACCAGCACTACGCCCTTTTTATGCTTATGAACCTTCGATGGATGGGTTTGCTCAAGCAATTGCTGATAGAAAAAAAACCAGCATTGACCGAGCTACTTTAGTAGCCGTTTTGCAAGAACAATATGCTAATTTATCAAGAGCGGCTTTGGTAGATAATAACATTCAAGCATTAGCCGATGCCAATAGTTTTACGATAATTACGGCACACCAACCGAGTCTTTTTACAGGTCCACTTTATTATATTTATAAGATAATTTCGGTCATTCATTTATGTCGAAAATTAAAGGAACAATATCCTAGTTATCAATTCATTCCAACCTTTGTTACGGGTGGAGAAGACCACGATTTTGAAGAGGTCAATTACATCAACCTTTTTAATAATAAAGTAGATTGGAAAAATGAATTAAAGGGTTCGGTGGGCATGATGTCTACGGAAACATTAGCCCCTACCCTAGCGAGGCTCAAAGAAATTTTAGGTAGCTCTGATAACGCAACGGAAATCTATACGATTATTGAATCAGCTTATACGGATAATAAAATTTATTCTAAAGCGACGGTGCAATTAGTCCATGAGTTGTTTAAGGAATATGGTTTGGTGGTGGCGAATATGAATCATGCAAAATTAAAGCAGTTATTCATTCCACAAATCAAAGAAGAAATTTTCAAGCGCCCATCCCAAGCATTGGTGCAAAAAACGGCGGAAGAATTGAGTAAAATTAATTTTAAGCCACAAGCCTTTCCGAGAGCAATCAACTTTTTTTATCTAAGAGAAAATTTAAGAGAACGCATCGTTTTCGAGGATGGTGTTTATAAAGTATTAAATACTACTTATCAATTCACCAAAGCAGAAATGGAGGCAGAGATTGAAGCACATCCTGAATATTTTAGTCCCAATGTAGTCATGCGTCCCATCTATCAAGAGGTCATTATGCCCAACTTAGCCTATATCGGTGGTGGCGGGGAATTGGCGTACTGGTTAGAAAGAAAAGCACAATTTGCTCATTTTGGTATTTTTTATCCGATGCTGATTCGTAGAAATTCTGTTTTGTGGGTGGATAAAGGTTCGGCTAAAAAGATAAATACCTTTGGCATCGGCATTCAAAATCTTTTTCAAGACACCGACAGTGTCATCCGACTATTTGTAGAAAGTCAATCGAGTGAGCCTTTAGAAATTCAACAAGAAAAGGAAGCAATCAGCAAAACCTTTGATGCGATTGCAGTCAAAGCCGAAAATATCGACCCCAATCTAAAAAAGGCGATGTTGGCAGAAAAAACCAAATTGCTCAAAAATTTGGACCAATTAGAAAGTCGCTTGATTCGAGCAGAAAAACAGAAATATGATGTAGCACTCAAACAAATCCATAAAATAAAAGAAAAATTTTATCCGAATAATGGTTTGCAAGAACGACACGATAATTTCTTAGGTTTTTATTTGAAGTATGGTCGAGACTTTTTTGATATTTTGTTGGATC
Source organism: uncultured Saprospiraceae bacterium (assembly GCA_964392805.1). Lineage (GTDB taxonomy): Bacteria > Bacteroidota > Bacteroidia > Chitinophagales > Saprospiraceae > JAFMDF01. The sequence continues at coordinate 63 of CAYMSC010000033.1, read as the reverse complement.
ATTTAAATCCTTTGGAGAAGAAGCTGTTGGTGGTGATGGATGAGTAAGTACTTTTATTAGTGA
>CAYMSC010000032.1:2808-25281 GCA_964392805.1 uncultured Saprospiraceae bacterium | reverse complement strand
GAACCGCTTGCGGATGGGTTGCCCGTGATTCAGTAAAAAGTGTACGGTAGTGAGACTATTTTAACTCAAAGCAGCAATTGCCTCGTTTGCTCGCTTATGCGCAATTTTCTTTTTGGTTTCAAACCATTTATCTTTTAGAAGCATTCGCATCAATTCATCCACATGGGTCAAAACGCCAATTTGATAAAATCCTCTTAGTCTACCACTTATTTTTGGGCTCAAAGAACGAATAGAAAAACCAATACCTGCGCTTCGATATTCAACATGATGCCACCAACCAGAAGGCATAAAAACGGTATCTCCTGCCTCAATCGTACAATCATATCCCGTCACTTTATCTAATCCCGGAAATTTTTCATAATCTGGGTTATTAATGTCAATTGAGGTATGGGTACCAAATGGGTAACGATACATTAATTCCGAATATTTAGGGTCAAATAAAACGACTCTTTTGTTACCTGCCAGTTCCGTTAAAAAGACATTACTATTATCCATATCTCGATGTATACGAGTAACCGCACCTGCTCCACCAAAAAAAGCCAAAGGCAAAAATTTCAAGACTTTATCTGCTACATCTGGGAATTTAAAATCTTTGTGTAACTCTTTTTTATGCTTAAATACATTAAATAAAAACAAGCGTTTTGAAGTTGGTCCTGCTTGTACCATATCCAAATAATCGCCAAACTTCATCTTATTATTTGCTCCTTTATAGGAACGGTCATCTTTCCGCTTTTCGCCTTCTATATCATACACTCCAACCTCTATATGACCTAGTTCTTTTTTAAAATAATCAAAACTCCATTTATTATATAGTGGAGAATCTGCTCCATAGAAATGTTTAATGATGACCGGTTTTTGTGGTATCATGTATTTTTCTTGAAATTCTTTTCGAGTAATCCCTTCTACCCTATCAATTCCATCTATTAATGTTAAAGCCATAATTCTGCAATTTGATTAATAAATTAGTCAAGTTACTTTTCTAATTTACCATCTAGGTTTTAAAACTAAATTGTTTATTAAAGTCGATGTAAAAGTAATAATTTCTCCTTCTTTGATGAATTAGAAACGATTTTTTTATGTTAAATTTGATAAAATTATCTACTATTCTTTCTAGCTAAGACATTTTCATCTATTAAAATACTCGGTAATCCAACCTTTTTTCGTAACCTTGAGCTATCAATAGAATTAAATTTTCGCAAGATTTTGGTCAATCATAATAATGAACTAAAATTCCATTTTATCAATCTTGTCTCATCTACTCATCACATAATTCATGGAACCTTTCTTCACTAATGATGCGGTCGTTTTTGGTTTACTAATGCTCATTTTAGCAGGTGTTTTTTATACGTCCCATTTGGAACACAAAGGCTGGCAAAAATTTTATACTTATGTCCCTACCCTGCTTTTATGCTATTTCCTCCCTGCCTTATTGCATTGGCCACTAGGCTTGATTGCCTCCGAATGGTTTGACCCTACTTTTATGGAATTTCTCGGCCAAAAAGGATTGGTCTTGCCTAGCGACAATATGTCTTTTGGGCAAATCAAGTATTTCCTAGATACCAATGGTATTGCCGCTTCGGAATATAATGCTTATATCAAACATTCAAGTTTATATTTTGTGGCTTCCAGGTATTTATTGCCTGCTAGTTTGGTTTTACTTTGTATCAGCATAGATTTTAAAGGCATTATTAACCTCGGTCCTAAGGCTTTGATTATGTTCTTTGCAGCAACATTAGGCGTCATAATTGGTGGCCCGATTGCCCTATTTACCGTTTTGCATTTTGCCCCAGAAGGTTTTTTTCAAGCCAATAATGAGGAGATTTGGAGAGGATTATCGACGGTAGCAGGAAGTTGGATTGGTGGTGGAGCGAATCAAGCAGCCATGAAAGAGATTTTTGATGTAGGCAGTATTTTTACAACAATGGTCGTCGTAGATGTATTGGTGGCTAATATTTGGTTAGGCTTTTTGTTGTATGGCATTAATATTTCTGATAGAGTAGATAAATGGCTCAAAGCGGATAATTCAGCAGTAGAAGATTTAAAAAATAAAGTGGCAGCCTATCGAGCAAGTATTGAAGAAATGCCCACTACCACAACGCTTTTTATTATGATGGGCATTACATTCGGAGCAGTCGGACTATCTCATTTTGGGGCGGATGTGGTATCAGGTATTATGAAGGGATATAAAGAAACTTTGAAGGAAATGAACTTAACTTCGCTCACAAGTCATTTTTTCTGGTTGGTCGTTTTTGCAACTACTTTTGGCCTACTATTATCTTTGACCAAAGCTAGAAAACTAGAGGGTATTGGTGCTTCTCGTTGGGGTAGTATATTTATTTTCATCCTTGTTGCGACTATCGGGATGCACATGAATATTGGGGATGTCTTTAATAATCTAGGTTTATTTGCCGTCGGCTTATTATGGATTTCTATTCATGTCGCTGTATTATTAATTACGGCAAAAATTATTCGAGCGCCTTTCTTCTTTGTAGCAGTTGGGTCTCAGGCAAATATTGGTGGAGCTGCTTCTGCGCCTGTGGTGGCGTCTGCTTTTAGTCCTAGCTTAGCGCCTGTTGGGGTGCTGATGGCGGTGTTAGGCTATGCTTTGGGGACTTATGGGGCGTTGCTTTGTGCTTATTTGATGCAGGCGGTGGCGACTTGATTTCAAACCTACTATTCTACTTTTTAATCACTTTGATGTCCATAAATTGACCGTTGAGTCTCATTCTTATAAGGTAAATGCCTTTGCTCAATTTTGTTGAAGGCATTAGTAAAACCCCTTCCGTATTTTCTAAAAAATTAGCATCGACCAGTTGATTGTTAATATTGTAGAGTTGGATGGACTCCAATTTCTCTTCCTTTGGGAAATGAACTTGGATAAAATTAGAAAATGGATTTGGGAATACCTCGACACTTGGTATTATAGGCTTTTCAAGGGTTGAGGAAACTATATCTGACGAATTGAGTCGCAAGGCTAATTGAGCCTCGAATAATGACCTAGGTTCGACCATAATATCCCGCATTTCATCCATTCCTTCTCCAACCATAGACAATGAGTGATTCGACTGCAATCCAATAAAAAAGGGCGTGGCATAGGTCGCTGGTTCTCTGTCATAAACAGACCAAAAGTCATACGTTGAAGCCGAAGTTGTGTTGTGTCTAAAATTCCAAAGCGTTAAATACTTACCATGGTGTGGATAGCCTATCCAAGGTCCACCATTAGAATGAAAATCGCCTCCTTCTACATCATCTAGAAGGGTTACAAATGGCGACCCACTATGACTATCAATTGATTGGTCAGGATTCATTTTATATCGTAGGTAAACGGTACTAACTCCCGAATACCCTACGCCTGGCCCATGATGGTGATTGGCTTCATCTACACAATCTTTGACAAGGACGCCATAATTTCTGCGCGTTATCCAAGAGGCATGACCCCGTTTTCCAGAAATTAATACGCTATCAATAGTCACGCCAATGGACTCTCGGATATCCCCAACTTGATTCCAATCTTTAAATTCACAATTTCGTATCCAAGCATTTTGTACAAATTTAAATTGGATAGCATTCCAGCCATAGTCCACAATGTCATTAGCATGGTGGACAAAGGTTTCTGGGTAGTCTGCCCAAGCACTGGTAAAACGAATGTCTTCTATGCCAACTCCATCGATGGTTCTGAGATTTCTTATTCTATAGTCTTCACTAAGCATAGGCAGGTCTACTTGTATTGGATTTTTGAAAGTGACCCTATTGCCTTCAATCTCCTCAATGATATGGCACTCATAGAGAATAAGCCCCCCATCTTCTCCGAATAATCGGGTCCATGCTCCCTCATTCAGCTCCAGCGTCCCATAATATGCCTTTGTAAACTCCTCGCTTTTATGATAGATAAAAATACTTTGCCCAACTGACAAACTTGCTGCCGATTCCACCTCCACCGAAAAATCTCCTCTTTCCGCAGAAGCCGTCAATGTAGTGAGCGTTGAAGTATTTGTACTAGAAGGGGTAAATTTGAATTGCCAATGCCCATTATCCACTCTCCTTTGGTCCATAAATATTTCCGTTCCGTTTTCACCGCTACCTGCTCCTTTTAAAACAATGTTGTCTCCATAAATATGGATGTATTTTTCTATATCATTATCGCTACTGACTTTATATTTTCCAGCAGGAAAAAAAACCACCGCAGGCTCACCAGCTGCTACTGCTGCATCGATAGTTGCTTGAATGCTTTCATCGTCATACGCCCCATCATTTGCAATTGCTCCATAATCCGTCACATCAAAATAGGTATATCCCGAAACATCTGGTAACTCCTTTTCCGAAAAGTAATATCCAGAATAGGAATAGTCTGGTAGAATTGGTTGGTCCCCATTTACTTGCGCTTCTACGAAGTTCGTCCAAACATCGGGCGTTTGGCAATGGGCATCTTGATAACAGATACAACTAATCCATATAATGCTTAGTAGCTTAAATGTGGTGGTGGATAGTTCTTTGTATGGTGATTTTTTATGAATCATGGAATAATATATTGCTTTGTTTATTTTATGTTTTATTAAACTATCTCAATGTAGGAAATCTATGACTATAGACAAAACATATCCATTAAAGATTATCAGAAAAAAGATTGTAGCCGCGCGCACGCGTTAGTATAATATTTTTTTCCGAATAATCTTTATTAATAAACTGTCTGCTCTATTATGATTTTAAAATAATAAGGTGATAGGAAATTGTTTTTAATTTGATTCTTGGCAATTGCTATTTTCCTTTGATTTTATGCGCTAAATTTTATCGCATTTTTCACTTTCGCTCCTTCTTTTTTTCTCGTTTGCTTGTCAATCTTAATATAATAATCTTGTTTCTTTGTTATCAATCTCCACCAGTGTAATGCAGATATTAATCCTCCTGAATGTTTTTCCAATCTAAAGGTCAATTCGATATTTGGTTCTTCTCTATCGTTTATTATTCTACTTAATCTAGTATAGTGAATCCCTAAATCTTCAGATAACCTCTTTTTGGTTCTCTTCAATATTCTTGTGTATTCTTCTAATTGTTTTCCAAAACTTCTCTGTTCTGTATAGTCCTCATTCTTAATATAATCCTCTAGCAAAAACTTAAATCTCATTAAATCTGAAAATATTCTTTGTTCCTCTGTTTGTTCTCTTAATAATTTAAGTCTCAATGCCCTTATTTCTGCATTGGCTTTTTCTTTTTCCAATTCCGTTAAGTCCGAAGGAATTATCATTGAATCTGCAATTTCTTCATCAGAATAAGTCTTCCTTAATTTTTTATATATTTTTTCATATTTCTTCATCTCGAAAATATTTTGTTATGAGTTTTTGTGAATTTTCTTCCCATATTGCCATTACAGTACCAATTCTTTTAAATCCATAGTTTTCGTAGTAAGAAATTAATTCAGTTTTCGGCAATAATGAGACAAATCCTCCATGTCCTCGTTTAAAAGATGCTCTACAAGCATAAGCAATTAAACATCCTGCTATATTGCCTATTTTTTTATTTTTACCGCGCTGGTCTTTTCTTGATTCTAGTAAATTTAAATGAATTCTTATTTCGCTTGAGTAGTCAATTAATGATATTAAACCTAATATCGTTTTCTTATCTTTTAATCTAATCTTGTATACCTCTTTATCTTTTTCGATTGACCAATCAAATGTGAAGTTTTTGTTTCCTTTCAGTTTACCTATCTCTTTTTTACTAACTTTCTCAATTATTCCCTTTAACTCTTCTTTTGTTTCTAAGTTGATTAATATCATAGCATGTTATCTTTCTTTACAAATATAACACAAATATTTATCATTTTCGTAAATATTATTTTGTTTTTTTATAAATTATGAAAAACAAGCCCATTTTCATTCTACAACTTTAGGAATGGCAGCTATTTTTTAGAGATGGAACAATAATCGCCCTTTAATATTAGTTACAATTGCCATTTTATGCCCGAATTTCTACCCATTTTAATAATCCATGCCAGAGAAGAATAATCACCATTGACAATTTGCCAACTGGCTTTTTGTTCCTTATAGCGGAAAGTGGTTAAATCTAATTTGAGTATCTCTTGTAAGAGATTGATATTCATTAGTTTAACAATATTTCAAACGACTTTTTACTTGTCGCACTGTTTTGCACAATGTTACAGATAATTTTCATCTTCTAAGGATAACTGTTCCATCTATAATTACTTCGTGTGTTGGTGAAAAACCTATAAATCTTCCCTTTAAGACTTCTCCTGTTGAATCTAATTTTAATAAGAATGATCCAAACTGTTTGATGTATTCGGACTGATTATAATAGTCAAGTTTTAATATTGTTCCATCAAAAAATCCATTCTCTAATTTTAAGTTGATTTTTTTCTCATTTTCAAGTATTGTAAGCACACCGTCTCCAAATAAGTTTGTGTGTTCAAGCCCAAAGGTTAAAGCACAATCTACCACATTAGTAAGAATACCAGTGTTGCTGTATTGAGAAAATTCTCCTTCCCAAGAACCAACCAGTCTTCTTGTCCTTGGAGTTGAGTGTGTCAATCGAGTTTCATTTATTTTTTTCAAAGTACCTTTTGATTCTATATCTCTCAATATTTTACTACAACATTTTATCAGTGATATATTGTCGTTAATTTTACTTGAAAATTCAGATAATGAAATACCAAATAAATCTGATGGGATTTTAATTCCTCTCGATTTGTCATATACTATGAATGTTCTGTCTTTGCCTAGTTTTCCAATGAACAATCCAATTTCAAAGATTATGTTATCTCGAGGACTTAATTCCTCTCGATTTCTAGATTTGATTACATCATCTGGAGATAAAACAAGTATAGCAAAATCATATTGATTTGTAATTTCTATTAATTCTGCTAAGTAATTATTATTTAACCTAAATAAATCTTCATTCCAAATCCTTACATTAATCTTATCTTTTAGAAAGGTCTTGATATCATTAGCTGTAGTCAAACCTTCCGTTGATGAACCAATGAATACTTTTGGCATTTGAATCATTATGTTTATAAATTAAATTATCTGTAATACTAAGCATTTTGTATGTGCCGCTGCGCATCAACGGCATATACAATTCAATTGAACGGAACCGAGTCTACTGCGAAAAGGGTATGGTAAAAAAGAAGGCAAGCAGTTTTCAATTCGGTCAACCTGTCTAAATAGAGGCTAAAATAATGTTTATTATGGAAAACAAGTCCATTTTTCTTTTACAACTTTAGGAATCAAAGTTATTTTTTAGAGAGAGAACAATAATCGCCATTTAAAATTAGTTACAATTGCCATTTTACGCCCGAATTTCTACCCATTTAACCAATCCATATTACTATAAATTAGGTGGCGCACGCTTGGGCGTTTATTTACCATTTTTTGTAGAAATAGAGCTGTAAAAAATAGGCTTTGCTTCCAGTATTTCTATCACAAAGTCAGGACTCCTACAATAACTACAAACTCTTGAGCCGATGCCTAATTTTTGTTCGACTATTATTATCTTAAATATTTTATCAACAAATCCTTCTATTTGAACGTAAATTAATATTTTTAGCTTTCTTTTAGTTTTTATCTTCAAATGCTACAAATGTTTCCTACTAAAATCTACGTCAAACGCCGCCAACAATTACAGAAAAAAATCCAATCTGGATTGGTGCTACTCCTTGGTAATGAAGAAAGTAGTATGAACTATGCTGACAATCATTATCATTTCCGTCAAGACAGTAATTTTCTATACTTTCTAGGTTTAGACCAAGCTGGTTTAGCAGGCATTATTGATATTGATAACAACAGAACAATTCTATTCGGGAATGAGTTGACTATCGACGATATTGTTTGGACAGGACCTCAACCTGCTTTGACAGATTTAGCGGCACAAGTTGGCGTAACGGAAGTTCAACCAAAAAATGCTATTGCAAAGTATATCAAAAAGGCACGAAGTAGTGGGCAACAAATTCACTTCTTACCGCCTTATCGCGCTGATAATAAAATAAAATTAAGCGAGTGGCTTGGGATTCAGATGAAAGGGTTGTGTAGTTTGGTTTCTATTCCTTTGGTCAAAGCAGTTATTGATATGGCGGCTATCAAAGGGCCAGAAGAAATTAAGGAAATGGAAAAAGCGGTTAATGTAAGTCGAGATATGCACATTGCCGCAATGGAATATGCAAAGCCCGGCATGACAGAAGCAGCCGTTACAGGTAAAGTGCACGGAATAGCGGTTAGTAGCGGTGGCAATTTATCCTACCCAATTATTCTGACGGTCAATGGGCAGACTTTGCACAATCATTATCATGGCAATGTTTTAAAGAAAGGGCAGCTTGTTTTAGGTGATTTTGGTGCAGAAACAGCCATGCACTATGCTGGAGATATTACCAGGACTTTTCCTGTTTCCAAAAAATTTACCGCACAACAAAAAGAAATTTATCAAATAGTCTTAGCCGCTAATGAGCAATGTATCAAAGCTTCCAAAGCAGGCACTTTATATAAGGAAGTGCATTTGATGGCCGCTAGAATTAAAACCGAAGGATTGAAAGCTTTGGGCATTATGAAAGGAGATACAGAAGCAGCGGTACAAGCAGGGGCGCACGCACTATTTTTCCCACATGGCTTGGGACATATGATTGGTTTGGATGTGCATGACATGGAGGATTTAGGAGAAGATTTAGTGGGTTATTCAGAAACCGTTCAGCGGAGTAATCAATTTGGTTTACGGTCTTTGCGACTTGGTAAAGCATTGGAAACAGGTAACGTTATTACGGTAGAACCCGGCCTTTACTTTATTCCAGAATTGATAGATAGATGGCAGAGTGAGCAAAAATTTTCTGAGTTTATCAATTATAAAAAATTAGCCGCTTATCGCAATTTTGGTGGCATCCGAATTGAAGATAATGTGCTAATTACAAATAAAAAACAGCGGATTTTAGGGAAGCCTATTCCTAAGACGATTAAGGAGGTGGAGGTTATTCGAGGGAAGGCGTATTAGTGTTTAGAAATCATACATCGGCGGTGTATCAAAAGTAATGCTGTGTTAGCGCGAGGCTCCAGCCAACACAAAAACAACCGAAGCAGGCCGCCCTGTTTTAGGGTGAATAGGTTCTTGTAACTCCAATAAATTTAGCTTTGCTTTTCTAAATAATTTAATCCAATCTTCGAGTGTTCGATAATACCATTTGTGTGGCTGTTGGAAATTTCTTTTCAATCCTTCCCAACTATCTTTGCGCCAAGCACTTTCATATCGTATATCTTTAGCTATCGAAAATGGATGTAAAGTTTGGATAATTATTTGACCGTCGGCTGTTAAATAGCTAGGCAATTTTTTTATCAACTGTTTCGTCTTTCTATTTTCAAAAAGCGCAAAATTTATGGTAATCAATTCAAATGGTGCTTGTTTAAAAGTAGCCCCTTTGGTTAATGTATCATAGGTCAATACTTTAAACCTTCCTTTACCTTTGGTTTTTGCATTTTTGATTAAAGTAGGAATTGCATCTATTCCTGAAGCCGCTATGCCATACTTGGCTAAAGTATTCACTAACCATCCTTCTCCACAGCCAATATCCAATACTGATTTTGGTTTTCGCTGTAACACATTTTCTAAAATAGCAGCATTTGTCACCAATTGCCGGCTTTCAATTTCGCTATTTTCAATGGTCTTAATCCATTTTTTAGCATTGATGTTCCAAGACTGAATAATCGGATTTGCTTTTTTCGACATAGTTAAAATAGTTCAAAGTACATATTGTTAAGTCGCTCAAAATATAGTGTAAAAAAAGGCAGTAATTAACATTAGATAATATTAGTTTAATTGCCCTTTTCTCCCTACAAAACTAACTAAATATCAGCTATTTTTTTTATAAATCTACCTTCAAAAACGGTCCTTTGATTTATATTTCTTCCCCCCTTTCACAAAACATTTAAAATACCTACCTTTGCAGCGCTAAAAATTGATCTTATATGATTAATTATATTGGTAATTAAATAAATTAAAAAATGGCAGTTTACTTATCTAAAGAAAAAAAAGAAGAAATCTTCACTGAATATGGTGGAGCAGCAAACAATACTGGTTCTGTTGAAGGACAAGTTGCCTTGTTTACTTACAGGATTAAAAGCTTATCAGAACACCTTCAAACAAATCATAAAGACCACGCTTGCCGTCGTACTTTATTAGGTTTAGTAGGTAAGAGAAGAAGATTATTACAATATCTTGCAAAGAAAGATATTACAAAATACCGTTCTTTAATTGAAAAGTTAGGTATCAGAAAGTAATTCAATCAATGAAAGAGTGTTCCGTAGTATCGAAACACTCTTTCATTTAGTTTCGTAAACTCCACAGATTTAAGACAGGAAAAACAATAAGGGACAAAGTGTTCCAAAATGATTATTGGACTTCCATCGCGGCATATAGAAAAATTAAATTTAGGCAACAGGGCAAAAAGTTGCTATTTTAAACGGAAGTCTTAAAGTTCATCAATTGGAAAAACCTAATTCTAAAGATTTCATCAAAACCAAATCATAGAAATCCTTTCCAATTTATCAGCTCAAGAATCCTTCCTATATCATATATTTATTGACAAAAATTAAAGCTCCAATCTCTCGATAACTATCTTGAGATCAAGCGATTCTTTTCCTATAGGTTTGACCCTATTGAAAATAAATCATTTGAAAAACACGGAACTTATTTCTTGTCGTTTATAACAGTTTCAATTTTAATTCAACAATTAATTTCCTATGGGCTATATCAAGGCTTATAATTAATAGTAATTATTATTGACATTGAAATCCTCTAATTGGTTCCCATCTTTTTGTTTGTAGAACTCAAATTTTACCCCAAAAGGATTCTTAGCCTACGTTAGAAAAAACTAATAACCTTAAATATGGGTTTACAAACTGGAATTAGTACGTCTTTCAACCTACCTGATGGGCGTGAAGTCACTATCGAAACAGGAAAATTAGCAACACAAGCCGATGGGTCTGTTGTTGTAAAAGTTGGAAAAACCATGTTGTTCTGCTCTGCTGTCTCTACGAGAACCATGCGAGAAGGGCAAAGTTTCTTCCCACTTTCTGTTGATTACCAAGAAAAATATGCCGCTGCCGGTAGAATCCCAGGTAACTTCTTCAGAAGAGAAACTAGATTATCTGATTATGAAATTCTAACCTCTCGTTTAGTGGATAGAGCGATTAGACCGCTTTTCCCTAAAGGATATATGTTCGATACACAAATTATTATTAACCTCATCTCTGGAGAACTAGAGGAATTACCTGATGCGTATGCGGCTTTAGCGGCTTCTTCGGCGATGGCTGTTTCTGATATTCCAATTTCAGAAGTGCTATCTGAGGTAAGAGTTGGTAAAATAGATGGTGAATATGTAGTAAACCCTAGCCGTTCTGCTATGGAAAAGGCTACTTTAGACGTTATCGTTGCTGCTACTATGGACAACGTAATGATGGTAGAAGGAGAAGCAGATGAATGTTCAGAAGCTGAATTAGTTGAAGCTATCAAAATTGGTCATGAAGCGATTAAGGTACAGTGTGAAGCTCAATTAGCCTTAGCTAAGTTGGTGGGCGACAAGGCGACCAAAAGAGAAGTAGAATTACCAGCAGAAGATGAATCGATTAAAGAAAAAGTAAAAGCATTGACTAAAGAAGGCATTTATGCCGTAGCTAAAGGTGCTTTAAATAAATCTGAAAGAAAGAAGCAATTCAAAGCGGTTAAAGAAAAATTAGTCGAAACGCTTACCGAGCAAGAAGGCGAAGAATGGATGGAAGAGCACGGTAGCATGGCTAAAAATTACTATAATAAAATTCAAAAAGAAATCATCCGCGAAATGGTGATGGGAGAATCTATTCGTTTAGACGGTAGAAAATTGGATGAAGTAAGACCTATCTGGACAGAAGTTGACTATTTACCAGCAGCTCACGGTTCAGCTATCTTCAATAGAGGAGAAACACAATCTTTAACTTCTTTAACTTTAGGAACAAAGTTGGATAAGTTGATGGTAGATACGGCAATGTTAACGGGATATGAAAAATTCATCTTGCATTATAATTTCCCTGCATACTCCGTAGGAGAAACGAAGCCAATGAGAGGACCGGGGCGTAGAGAAGTGGGTCATGCTAACTTAGCAGGACGTTCTCTAAAGCGAGTAATGCCTGCCGATTTCCCTTACACGGTTCGTTTAGTTTCTGATATTTTGGAATCTAATGGCTCGTCTTCCATGGCAACCGTTTGTGCAGGAGCTTTGGCATTGATGGATGGTGGGGTACCGATTTCTGCGCCCGTTTCTGGTATTGCAATGGGAATGATTTCTGACGGAGCGCGCAATGCCATTCTAACGGACATCTTAGGAGACGAGGATGCCTTAGGAGATATGGATTTCAAATTGACAGGAACGGAGAAAGGTATTTGTGCTTGTCAAATGGACATCAAAATTGATGGACTGCCTTATGAATTATTAGAAAAAGCTTTGGCGCAAGCAAAAGAAGCAAGATTACACATCTTAAACGAGATGGGTAAATCCTTGAGTGCACCGAATGAAGATTATAAAGACCACGCTCCAAGAATCGTTGAAGTAATTATTGATAAGAGCTTTATCGGTGCATTAATTGGACCGGGTGGTAAAATCATTCAAGAAATTCAAGAAGTTACAGGTACAACCATTAACATCGAAGAAAAAGATGGTAAAGGGCATGTAAGTATCGCTAGTAACGACAAAGCGTCGATTGATGCAGCCTTAAAGCGAGTGAACGAAATTACTTACGTTCCTTCTGAGGGAGATGAGTTTGATGCGGTAGTTAAAACAGTTATGCCTTACGGTGTATTTGTAGACTTCTTTGGAAAGAGTGGTTTATTACACGTTTCCGAAATTTCTCATACTCGAATTGATAAGGTAGAGGATGTATTTAAAGAAGGCGATCCGGTTAAAGTTAAGCTAATCGGTATTGACAAGCGAACTGGTAAATATCGATTATCCAGAAAAGCTTTGATGCCACGTCCAGAAGGAATGCCACCACCAAGAGAGAATAGAGGTGGTAGAGATGGTGACAGACGAGACGATAGAAGAAGAGATGACCGACGTAGAGATGATAGAAGAAGGTAATATAAACTTCAATATCAATATCAACTTCAATATCAAACAGGAATTATCATAATGGTGTTCCAAATTTGAAGTTGAAGTTGAGATTGAAGTTGAAGTTAAAGTATTAGCCTCTGCCCGGGTGCTGAAATTGGTAGACAGGCATGTTTGAGGGACATGTGTACTATGTACGTGCGGGTTCGAGTCCCGCTCCGGGCACCTAAAACGGCAATGAATTCGTTCATTGCCGTTTTTTTATTGGAGTACTTTGCGCTAATCTCTTAATAAGCTATTAAAATTTACATTTTTCTTGCTTTTTTCTTCCCACATTAAAACAAAATCCCTTAATTTAGACGTTTTAGAAACATTGACTCAACAAACAATAGTGGTTTATGTCGACCCGAATTTTCTTTTTTACCTTCGTGGTATGCTTCTTTTCCATTAATAATGTGCTTTTTGGACAATCAGATGTTGTTCAATTATTCAACCCTTCTTTTGAGGATTACCCCCGAGCAGGAAGAGTTCCAGTAGGATGGCGGGATTGTGGATTTGCAAGAGAATCTCCTGCAGATACCCATCCTAGTGGTTTATTCGATGTGACCAAGCCTGCTAGTGACGGAAATACCTACCTTGGGATGGTGGTGCGAGATAATGATACTTGGGAAAGAGTTTCTCAACAACTTAGTGTCCCGCTTAAAAGAGGTACTTGTTATGGTTTTAGTCTAAATCTTTGCCGTTCGGAGCTCTATGTGAGTTTGAGTAAAGAAACAGGTAATCCAGCTAACTACGTTCAACCCATCAAATTGGTTATTTGGGGTGGAGATGGATATTGTAGCAAAAGAGAGCAACTGGCAGAATCGCCAATAGTCTCTAATACATCTTGGCAACCTTATGTATTTAAGTTTGAGCCGAAACAAACACATACGCATATCACCTTCGAGGCTTTTTATAAGACCCCTATTTTATTTCCTTATAATGGAAATATTCTAGTGGATAATGCTTCTGATATTGTTCCTATGCCTTGTGATGAAGCACCTGTTTTGGCGAAAATTCCTGAAATAGAATTTTTGGCACCCAATGACGAACCTATTGTGACTACCAGTCAAAAACTCAGCCTAAAAGCAGAAGTAAAAAATATCAGTGAAAAATTAAATATTATTTTTAAGGTCAATGGTAAGCCTAGCACTAATTTTTCTTTCAATCCAGCAACTGGAGTTGCTTTAGGACAGGTAAAAAATCTAAAGAAAGGAAATAATCGAATTATTTTCCAAGTAAGTAATGCCACAGGTAAAAGCGAAGATACCGCCATTCTTATATATGAACCCGAAGAGGCGATTGTCTATCAAGAACCACCTGTTCAACCTCAAGTGTATGAAACTGAAACACAAATAAAGCCACAAGTAATACCTCCTAAACCACCTAAGAAAAACTCAAAAATAGAAGGGTTTTCTAGGGCAGAAATTTCAGAAGGTCAAATTATAAAAATTAAGTCTTTATCATTCAAAATGAACGATTCAGCGCTCAATTCCTCTGCTCATGATCCCTTAAATAAAATCTATGACTTCTTGAAGGACAATGAAGATGTAATTATAGAAATAGGTGGACACACAAGCGGACTCTGCGATGATGACTATTGTAATCAATTATCTACCGCTCGAGCCAAAGAAGTAGCTTCCTATCTGGAAGATAAAGGCATTCCCAAAAAACAGCTAAATTATAAAGGATATGGTAAAACAAAACCTATTGCCTCTAATAATACAACTGGCGGCCGAAGAAAAAATCAACGAGTGGAAATTAAAATCCTCAGTACAGACGGGTAAATTTCTAATGGTAAGTTATGAGCAGTAAATGATAAATCGCCATTTATGAACTAGGTTTAACCCCCAAAGGGGTGACATATCATAACATGGGGTGAAGCCTAATGGTAAAAGTAAGTCTTCTAATTAAGACCTGAAAGGGTGATTGGTTCTATAATAAAAGAGAAAAAATTAAACTTCAACAACAAAGTCAACTTCAACTTCAAAAACAAACGAGAAAAATGTCCATTAATTCCCAAATTTAATTTCTAAGAATTTGGTTAATTTGAATTTGAGATTGAGGTTGGAATTGAATTTGAGATTAAAATTTTTAGAACCAATCACCCCTGCCTTCAAGGCTAAACTTTAGGGCTGCGTAGTATAATCATTTTTTTGATATAGAACTACTGACTAACTCACCACTATTACTTCTCATTTTCTATTTGTACCAATATTTCTTTTACATATTTTCTGGAGACGGGAATAATTTTTTCAATATCTAATAGTTGTAGCTGTAGTCCTCTACTATTTCCTTCTACATATTTAATTTGCCTTAAATTTAGCATGTAGGACCGATGGCATCTTTGAATATAAGTAGGTTTGATTTGGTTGTCGATTTTTGTCAAGGTAGAACGTAATAGTTTTTTCTGAATTTGGTCTTTTTCTTTATAAAAAATACTTACATAATTATCGGCACTTTCTAAATAAACCAATTGAGCAGGTCTTAGTTTTATCCACTCACTTTCATTTTCAGCATACAAGGTTAGTATATCTTCCGTTGGAGGAGCAGTAATAGGCGGGTTAGTTGGAGTGGTCGTAACGGTATTGATAGATTGTTGTAATTGACTGGCTTTCCGCAAATTTCTTCTCAATAACCAATTTTCCAGTAAAATAGTACTAATAATAACTGGAATGATCGCCAGTACTAAAGTAATCCAACCTACATAGAAAAATTTGCCCCATGAGAAATTTTCAAAATCATTCCAAATATTATTATAAATAAATACCCAAATAGTCAAAGAAACAATGTCATGTAGAGTCGACAGTATAGATTTGCCGATCGTCCATTGTTTCACATCTATTGGTAAAATTTTATTAATCAAAAAATGATTAATCATCAAAATCAAACTTACCACTACTCCATAACCAGCGGTGATAAATACATTTTCGTAATTAAAAGTACTAGGGAAAGGTTTTAAGAAAATTAAAAAAATGGCAGTAAATAAGCCATGAAACCCTATGACTAAGCCACGCATTTCCCAATCTTCCATGACAGGAAAAGGTCGTCGGAATAATTCCAGTACGCTACCGATTATTCCATTCGATTTATTATCAGGTATTTGTATTTGACTACTCAAAAGATGTTGATGCTTGATTATCTTTCTTATATTTTTTCTGTTTTTTACCGCTGACTATATCCTTCCCCTTGACAATCAAAACTATCTCTCCCCTTACTTTCTTTTCTACATCATAGTATTTAATCAGATTGTTTAAGGAATCAGCGACTATTTCTTCGTGCATTTTGGTCAATTCTCGACAGACGCAGGCAATTCGGTCGCCACCACAATGTTCAACCAACTGTTTTAAACACTTTACTAGTCGATGAGGAGATTCGTATAATACAAATGTATAAGGTAAGGTGGTCAAGTAGTCTAATCTAGTTTTCCTGCCTTTTTTATGAGGCAAAAATCCTTCAAAGTGAAATTTATCGCAAGGCAATCCAGAAGCTACCAAAGCAGGTACAAATGCCGTTGCCCCCGGTAAACATTCTATTTTAATCTCATTTTCGTGGCAAGCTCTAGCTAGTAAAAATCCAGGGTCAGAAATACCAGGTGTACCTGCATCTGAAATTAGTGCAATGTCTTGTCCTGTTTTTAATAATTTAATAATATCTGGAGTCGTATGATGTTCATTATGAGCATGATGCGACCGCAATGGGGTCTCTATTTCATAATGATTCAATAGTTTTTTAGAAGTTCTAGTATCTTCTGCTAGGATAAGGCTAACTTCTTTCAATATTCTTATAGCTCGAAAAGTAATATCTTCTAAATTGCCAATAGGTGTGGGAACAATAAAAAGCATAGGAATGAATTAAAATTAAAATGCAAATTAAAATAAAAAAACGCACTGAAAATCAGAAAGTTATAATTTTAAGAATGAGCATTTATTTTCTCAGCGTTCCATAAGATAAAGATAAAAAGATATGTCCATTCAGTTAGCCGGCAGTAAACAGTTAATCAGTCGGCAGTTATTCTATAACTAGGATAAAAGTGATTTTGAAATAGTTGCCAGCAATATAGATATGCGTGGATAAAATATCGAAGTCCTCCCCCTATAGGCTTGACATTTTCTTCCCCGAAGAAAGCTCGACGCCTCCAAAAAAGGAAAATCTATACAAAAAGGAAGGTTTAGAATTTTATTTGGTGACCTTAAAAAAGGTTTTCTTATAAAAAAATCACTTCCTAAAAAATCAAGTCAAAGGCTTGAAAAATACCGATTTGAAGATAAAATCCATAGCCGTTAGGCTAAGAAAATAGTTGCTGACAATCAACGACTTACGTTTCTACCGATGTTTGAAGATTTTATCTTCAAACCAATATTTTTAACGTATTCAACGTGTCTAGCTTAAAAAAATGGCTATTTCAAATCGTTAGTCTGATGACTATAGATGCTGTCGATGGTCGAAGTTTTCAACTTCGACCCAATATTATTCACTGCCTGCCCCGAAGTATTTCGGGGTTTTTAACGTGATTTTGAGAAATCTATTTTTATAAGAAAACTAACCCAGCATTACTTTTGATACACCGTCGAAATTTGTTATACTAAAGTGCTTCCAAGAAGCGCTAAATAATCAAAAACTTAACAGTAATGATCAAATGCCATTTTTAAGTTCTGAGCAATCATATCCGCAGACCGACCTTCAATATGGTGTCTTTCGATGAAATGCACCAATTGACCATCTTTGAACAAGGCAATAGAAGGAGAAGAAGGAGGATAAGGTAATAAATATTCTCTTGCTTTTTCTGTTGCTTCTTTATTTACTCCTGCAAAAACAGTAACTGCTTTCGCGGGTTTCTTAGCATGTTGCATTGCAATCTTTGCTGCTGGGCGAGCATTCGCTGCTGCACAACCACAAACAGAGTTGACAACTAATAATAAAGTGCCTTCTTTTTGGTCTAAAGTACTAATTACTTCCTCTGGAGTAGTTAATCCGTCAAAGCCAAAATCTGTCAAATCTTTTGACATTGGCGCCACTAAATGTGCTGGATACATATTTTTACGTTTTTAATTAATTTTAAAGTAGAAGTTAGACAAATAAATGGGGGCAAAATAAGTTAATAACTGATTGTTAGATGATTTACTAACTAAATATACCTGTTTAATTGCATTTAGCAAATAATCAATCCCATCACACTATTTAACGTAATTTTTGGATATAATTAATTGATTTTCAATAAAATACAAGCTTTTGACTTGCACTTTTGTCTAAAATGACAAAAATGAATCGAACGGATTGTTTTTTATTCGATTGATTGTCAGGTGCTTATATTCATCATTCAATCATTCAATCATTCAAAATTAACGTTATTTAGTATATTTTACTTGTCAAAATTCTGTGTATAGGATTTTCCTATATTCAATAACAAAATTACTGGTTTTTTATTAAAATAAATACAATCATTTTAAGGGAAAGTTCATTTGGTCAAAATTATCTCCTAAAACAATTAAAATGTCCAATAAAGCTTAATTAAAGTTAGTACCCCTGTAACTAAACCTTTGCTTTTTCTTAAAATATTTGTAAATAAAAAATTTCAAAATAGGGAATGTTATGTATTAGACTTTACCTTTTTATCAAAAAATGAAGATGTAAAGCAGCCATTTCTTATTTAATATTGTATTCCTATTGTATGGAATATTTTAAAATAAGAATTTCGCAATTATTTTGGACACAAAATAGATGTATCAACATTGTCCACTTATAAATAAAATCCAATGCTAAAAAATATCATTTTAAGTTTTCTGTCTGTTTTTTTTGTTTTAATACTATTACCGACCGCTTGTACTACGGACAAATTGGCGGAGCCTGAACCACCCGCATTTTGTGATACGCTTGAGGTAAGTTATAATCTACAAATAAAAGAAATCATAGACGTTAATTGTGCTACGCCTGGTTGTCATCGGGCAGGGACACGAGCACCGGGAAATTATACTACTTTTGATAGGCTTGAACCTTTTTTAACAGAAAGAGAATTCGAGCGTTTTGTAGTAGACCTCAGAAATGACCCAGAACTAGGAATGCCTCCTAATTGGGTAACTAATCCCGGTCCTCAAGATTTAACTCAGGAAGAATTTGATATTGTTTCCTGTTGGATTGAAGCAGGCTACCCTGAAGAATGATACAATTAAAACGATTGGTAACTATCCTAGAAACAAGGTAAATTTGTGTATTTAAAATGATTGTAAAGATCTTGCTAGTGCTTCAATTTATAATTAATTGTCAAAAAATGCTATCTTGAAAAGCAGGAGATACTTTGAAAGAATCATCTGCTTGGGGTTTCTAGAAAGCGGTGTTTTGGTAGCACTTATTCCTTTTTGTCAAATATTCATAAATTCTACCACTAGCGGTCATTAGCGAATTGGTTGTACGATTGTGTTTGTGGTTGTCGATTCACAGTTCGCAATTGGAAAGAAATAAATTGAAAAAGGGTTTTCTAATAAAAAAGTAAACGGAGTAATTAGGACTATTTTGAAACACAAAAGAATCAAAAGTACACAAAAGCTATTTTATCTTTTGTGACAATTATTTTGTGGTCTATTTTGCCCTTTGTGGTTCAAATAATTTTTATAAGAAAACCCTATAAATTGAAAGTCAATACTTAAAATTAAAATAAATGAATCGCCTCCTAGTTACTTTTCTATGTTTAGCTTTTGCCACACTTTCTTTTAGCCAAGAATTTGTACGTAGAACGTTTAAAGATACCAGAATTATCAATACTCATTCGGTAGAAACGATACAAAAACGTAAGTTAGATTTACGAATCGGTCACCGTTTTGGAGATTTGAAAGATGGTTTTAGTACTCTTTTTGGTTTGGAAACTGCTCAAGATGTTGCAATTGGTGTTGATTATGGAATCACAGATGATTTGAATATAGGCTTACATCGGACTAAAGGTGTTGGTGCATTATTACAATTGCTCAATTCCTCTGTCAAGTATCGTTTTTTAAAACAATCTAATACAGGCAGCCCTATTACAGTTACTGCTTTGGGACTCTTGACTGCCTCTACCCAATCAAAAGATGAAAGCAATGAATTTGTGTTAAACAATTTCAGTAGATTTTCTCATCGCTTTATTCTTGGTGGTCAGATTTTAATCGCTCGAAAATTCTCTGATAAATTGTCGATACAAATCACCCCTTCTTTCATACATAGAAATATCGTACCCTTTGATGAACAAAATGGGACAATTAGTATAGGGGGAGCTTTTCGTTATCAAGTAACAAAAGTACTAGGAATTATTGCCGATGGTACTTTTCAGGTTGGAGATAATAACGCCGAACCTGCCATTGGAATAGGATTCGAAATTGATACAGGTGGGCACGTTTTCCAAGTAAATTTCACCAATGCTAGAGCGATTTCTGAGACGGATTATATTCCTAATAATCAAGCGACATGGGCGAATGGAGATATACGAATTGGTTTCACGATTTCTAGGGTTTTTAATCTTTAGTATTACGTAGTGCCAAGCTCTGCTTGGGGCATAAATTCATCATTTCCTTAGCGTAAAAACTAATTTTAATTTAATGAAGTATTCTATTATACTATTTTCGATATTTCTACTTTCTTTTTTAATGATAGAAGGGGATTATACCCGTGTAAATAAAGAAACCCCAGTCACAGAAGTATTAAAAAAACTGGGAGATAAATCTATTACACATCAAGTTAATTTGGGTGTAAAAGGCGTATCCGTAGAAAATGGCAAAAGATTATTTTTTGAAGGTTTTTCTGAAAATCCTAAAGGCAAAAAATCTAAAAAACAGAGCAAGCATTTTGTCTGTACTTCTTGCCACAATACAGTAAAAGAAGACCCAGACCTGAGTATTTCAGACCCACAAGCTAGATTAACATATGCAGCGGAAAAAGGCATTCCTTTTTTGCAAGGCACAACGATGTATGGAGCGGTCAATAGAACCAATTTTTACAATGGCGATTATTATAAAAAATATGGTGTTTTAGTAGATAAAGCTAGAAATGACATCAGAGAGGCTATTCAATTATGTGCGGTCGAATGTGCACAAGGACGAAAATTAAAGCATTGGGAAGTAGAATCTATACTAGCTTATTTATGGACCATAGAATTGACGATGGATGATTTGGCAATTTCTACAGCAGAATATGAAACTTTGACCGCTGCTATGGATAATAACACCAATCAAGAAAAAGCAGTAGAATTGTTGACAAGTAAGTATTTACAAGGCTCTCCAGCTACTTTTATCGCCCCTCCCGAAAATAGAAAAGCAGGTGCATCGAATATCACAGGTAACCCTGCAAATGGTAAACTGGTCTATGATTTAAGTTGTAAACATTGTCACGAAGAAGAACGCTATTCTTTTTACAAACTAGATGATACCCAACTGTCTTTTGACCATTTAGACAAACATTTCAGCAAATATAGTCGCTACTCTACTTATCAAGTAAGTCGTTGGGGAACTTCGCCTACTGCGGGAAAAAAGGCGTATATGCCACAGTATACGGAGGAAAGAATGAGTGTTCAGCAATTGGAAGATTTGCGTGCTTATATTAAGCAGACATCTAAAAAATAGGTTAATCCACTGAAGAAACGTGATAAAAATAAAGATAGAATGTTACATTCTAAAATAAAACCTACTATGCATATTGTCGTAGTAGGTTTTATTTTCATGAAATTCAATCAATTTAAACTAAGTAACAATTTCTATTCTCTAGTGTAAAAAATTAAAACAAAAAAAAGTGCATATATTCTTTTAAAGCAGTTCGCAATAATTTTAATGCCTTTCCCATTTGATTTTCTACAGTTTTAATAGAAATATCCATTTTAGCGGCAATTTCTTTGTAACTCAATTCTTCAAAACGGCTTAGTCTAAAAACTTCTTGGCAACGAGGCGGTAAGGTTTTAATCGCTGCACTAATTCTATCTTCTAATTCTTGATGCAATAATTGGTCTTCTACTGTTTCGGTAGCAATACCAATATCACTTGGTTCTACCCCTTCTTCTTTTTGAAATTTCTTATTTTTTCTAAGATAATATAAGGCTTCATTAACTGCCATGCGTCGGAGATACGCTTTTAGGGAGGTTTGAATATTAATGGCTTGTCGTTTTTCCCAAAACTTAAAAAAGGTCTCTTGGGCTAAATCTTCTGCTAGAGCTTTATCTTTTAAAATCCTAAAAACAGTATTGCACAAAAAAGGATAGAACTGATAAAACAATTGCTTTACCGTTTCTGGGTTATCTGCCTTCAGCAGCTTTAATATTTCCTTTTCGTCAAAATCGGGCATAAAAGAGATAAATTAGCCCACAAATTAGTAAATTTTAGGAGGAAACAAAGTAGGTTATAGAACTTTTGGAAAAC
>CAYMSC010000032.1:0-2708 GCA_964392805.1 uncultured Saprospiraceae bacterium | reverse complement strand
AAAACGTTAAAACTTCCCAAAAATTTAAAAATCCATCGGACTAGGCTTCATAAAGGCATAATTCAAGGCTTGTTTCACCTTATAATTCGATACTTCTTTATAAGCAACTAAGGCTTCTGACGTTGAGAATATAGGTGGTTCAAAGCCTTGTTTTTTAGCTTGTGCGGTATAAAATGCTTTGCGGGTAGGATGTTCATCTGCACATACATTGAAAATATGCCCCCATTTCTCTAGGGTTATTATTCTGGAAATCACCTCAATACAGTCAACTTGATGGGTCATATTAACGGGGGCATCTCCATTTTTCACATCGGTTTTGCCTGCTAAAAAGCGGCCCGCGGGCCTATCTTTCCCGACTAATCCTCCGAAACGAACTATCGTTACTTCCAAATCTTCTTGTCGCATCAACATCTCTTCTGCTGCTACTAAGCCAGTTCCCGATGGCGTCTCTGGTCGAGGGTCGTCTGACTCGGTCACTACCCTATTGACATTACCATAGACACTAGTCGAACTAACATATAATATTCTTTTGGTGCCATGCTGCAAGGCTTTTTCAATAATAGCTGCTATTTGACGTGGATGGGAACGGGCAACATCTCGACGTTTTCGCCCAGGCGGTATATTAATAATTAGAATCCCACTGTTAAAAAAATGTTGGAGGTTTGTCCCTTTTATTTTTCTTTGTACTTCTATCAAAAAAGGGTCAATTTTATTTTTATGAAGGACAGCTATTTTTTTTGCACTTGTGGTTGACCCTTTCACAATATGCCCTCGTTCTATTAGTTTTTTAGCCAAGGGAAGTCCCAGCCAGCCACAACCAAGGACACTTATTCTATAATCTATTTTCATATTTTTAAAGAACAGAGATTAGAGATTATCTCACAAATAAAACTGAAAGAATAGAGACTTTGCGCCATCTGAATCTCTAAAATTGTAAATCAATATAAAATTTCGAAAAGTACTGATAAAGTTTCAGCAATTTACGAATTCCTAATTCATCGTTTATAATTCATCGTTCTCCCTCCCTCCCACTTCGTGGTTCTCTCACTTGAGCACTCCCTTCCGTTTCACGGTTCACAAACTGCGTTTGCTCATACTGGACTTTCACCCTACGGGTTCGTTCATTCATCTACTCCACTCTTTCAAAACATCCAGCATCTGGGGTATTCGCATCTCTTTGAACGCCTAAGATATCCGTTCTTAAATTAAAAATCGGCTCAGCAAAGCCATCTGCAATTGATAAAGAATCCAAAGTATAGTCATTTTCACTAGGATCTGTGAATAGCACAATATTTGATTCGCCTTGACTTGGTAGACATGGAATACAATTATCAAAAAAATCAGGCGTATCGTCTTCGTCTACCAAATCATCCACTCTTACAATACAATTCTCAAAGCTATAATTAAATGCCGCATCATCAAAATCTTGCAATTCTATTTCATCGGACCTTGACCCAAAAATAATAGAATTTTTGAATTGAGCATTCATATCATTTCCTAGTCGAGTTGCACATAATTGTAACTCGTCGGTACACCTTACATTGCTCATAAATAGAGCCGAGTTATCTACGCCATAACTAGCCAAGGTACAATAAGAAAAGTCGTAGCTACCACCGTAAACCAGTTGCGCCGCATTGCCTCCATTTCCTGCAAACAAACAATTTTCTGCTTTTATTCTTGAATGAAACCCAATGATACCACTACTAATGGCATTGATTATCTGTGAATTTTCAATAATCAAGGTAGCAGAAGAATCTACAATCATTCCGAATCGGGCATTTTTTATGATAGTATGTTCTATTTTATGTCCTCGACTGGTTCGAGTCAACCAAATACCTCCCCATTGTCCCGCTATTTCTTGGAAAGAATCTTCTAAACGGTCTCCTTGAATAACTACTGGTTCTTCCGCTGTTCCTTCAATTGCCAATCTTCCATTTGGTAAGGCTATAATATATCCATCATTATAAATTTCTCCCAAAATGCCATTTCGAACAATACCTCCATGCACATAAATTTCTGTCCCAGCAGGTATATTTAAGGTACAACTATCCACAAATAAAGCCCCATAAATCACATAGGGCTTGGGGTCATCGAAGCTCACTTCTCCCATATCACAAGTAATAAAAGCCCCTCCTCCTGAACTAAATTGGTCTGGGATATAATTAGCATTTTGCCCCCATGCTTCTAAGCGTACGGCTCTTTCTACTCCATTTAATTCTATGACTATGCGTTCTTCAATTACATAAGGACTAACCGACAAGGGATTGTCTGGGTCAACCGTCACTTCTGCAAATATATACAGACTATCATTGCCCGCTATTTCTACATTGGTTGCTTCGTTAGTTGGTAGTCCGTCTATATTAATTCTAAAAGAGGAAGCACTACCTCGTTCTAATGCAATTTTATTAATATTAACGGGTTGTTTATTTGTATTATAAACTTTCAGAATCCTTGTTGCAGAACCCAATTCCGTAAAAACGGTATCGAATCGTATGGTATCTACCGAAAAACTTAATTCTGCCGAACTATCCAATAAAAAATCTTCATCTCTATCACAAGAAACTAAAAAATAGGAGACTACAATTAGTGTAAAAAATAATATTCTTTTCATGTATTATTTATGTAAAATGAAAACTACGGATAATTCAGTATCAGCTTTTTTTGCACTAAAAATTGGTAATATCCTAGTGTTTTCCCCCTTTGGAGGG
>CAYMSC010000031.1:22349-25898 GCA_964392805.1 uncultured Saprospiraceae bacterium | reverse complement strand
CATTACCTCATAAACCCTATAAACCTCATTACCTCATAAACCCTATAAACCTCATTACCTCATAAACCTACAGCTATGTATTTTATCGGTTACGACGTCGGAAGTTCTTCTTTAAAGGCAGCATTATTGGACGGAAAAACTGGCAAGGCGATTGCCTCAGCTCAATATCCCGACCAAGAAATGAGTATGCTGGCACAACAAGCTGGTTGGGCAGAACAAGCCCCAGAAATGTGGTGGGACGCTTGCAAAAATGCGACTGCTAGATTATTAAAAAAATCAGCTATTAATCCTAAAAAAATTAAAGGGATTGGTATTTCTTACCAAATGCATGGTTTGGTTGTAATTGACAAAAAAGGAATCGTTTTGCGGCCTTCAATTATATGGTGTGATAGTCGAGCCGTACCTGTTGGCAATGCAGCTTTTGAAGCGATTGGTGGAGAAAAATGTTTAGCTCACTTATTAAATTCTCCCGGTAATTTCACTGCTTCTAAATTGCGGTGGGTCAAAGAAAATGAGCCCGAACTATTTGCTCAAATTGACAAATTCATGTTGCCTGGCGATTATTTAAATTTCAAACTATCGGGTGATAGAAACACCACTATTTCTGGGCTGTCGGAAGGAATGTTTTGGGATTTTAGAAAGGGTCAAGTTGCCGATTTTCTTATGGACCATTATGGATTTGATAATGCTTTAGTTCCTGATATCGTGCCTACGTTTTCTATACAAAGTGAATTAAGTGCTGCTGCAGCCAAAGAAATAGGGCTACCAAAAGGCATTAAAATATGTTACAGAGCAGGTGACCAACCGAATAATGCCTTATCCTTGAATGTGCTAAATGCAGGAGAAGTGGCTGCTACGGCAGGTACCTCAGGCGTTGTTTATGGGGTTAGTGACCAAGTGAAATATGACCCAGAATCAAGGGTGAATACTTTTGCTCATGTAAATCATACTACGGACCTAAACCGATTGGGTATTTTATTATGTATTAATGGCACAGGTATTTCCAATGCTTGGTTAAAACGAACTTTAGGTAAATATGATTATCCAGAAATGAATGAATTGGCGGCCAAAGTTCCAGTTGGTTCAGATGGTTTATTGATGTTGCCGTTTGGAAATGGTGCGGAAAGAATGTTGTGTAATAATGACCCTGGCTCTCAATTGGTCAATCTTAACTTTAATATTCACCACGAAGGACATTTGTGTAGAGCGGTGCAAGAAGGGATTGTTTTTTCTTTCCAATATGGATTAGAGATTATGGGTGGAATGGGATTAAAACCTAAAGTAATGCGAGCGGGCCATGCCAATCTATTTTTGAGTCCTTTATTTAGACAATTATTAGCCAATACTTCTGGGATTCCTATTGAATTATATAATACGGATGGAGCTGTAGGTGCAGCGATTGGGGCAGCGATTGGGTATGGTGCTACTGATTTTGATAATGCTTTTAAAGGGTTAGAAGTTATAGAAACGACTACGCCAGAAAAAGGCAGTGATGCTTATTGTGAGGCGTATGGTAAATGGTTGACGGCTTTGAACAAGCATATTTAATAATTGATTCCTCTTTACTACTTGGTTTAAAGCTCGTAAGTATCTATTTTAGTAACGAGTAAAAAATAACTATCACATTTATGGCTGTTAAATTTATACTGCGTTAAAAATCCTTTTTGCACTCACTGGCACAAGCAGCGCAGGATGCTAGGCATCGTCTGCGTTTTTTGCCTTGTCTAAATCTAAATTTCCCTAGCCCAAATGCACGACTTATTATATGCTCGTTACTTAAATACAGATTTCTATATTTTAAGTAATTTTATTTGCCACCTCAAGGTATAAACTAATCTAATCATTCCCATTGGCAACATTTAGATAGACAAACCTATAAACGAGCGGAAAGAAAACTACCAAGAATGAAAGAAGTGTTGGTTTGTGAATTTTGGCAAGCTTTGGGCAAACAGCGGAGTATGTGATTCGATTCATACACTTGGTCAGGAGAAGCGTACCTCACTTCATTTATTAGCGAGGATGTCTACTTGAATGTGTGGATTTTTTTTTTTACATTGTTATCTATGAATGTATTTCTTAATACCCCCGGTGTAATAGAGTTTGAGTTAAAACCAAAAGATAAAATTATTGCCAATGAATCACATATCTTACACTGTGATGATGGAATAGTGTTTGGAGTTGTTGATATAAAAAAGAGTTATAAATTTTCTCCTTTAAGAAAAGTTCAAAAGATATCGGCGTTTACAAATTTAAAAGATAGCAATCAATTTATTTGTTTTAGTTATAATAATGATAAAGGGTTGAATGATATCGAAGTTATCGATTTAAAAAGAATACACAGTGATTTGGTCATCTTTTTTAGTAATTTTTTTGCTGGAACTATTGGTGTTGAATTTGAAAATTTTGATACCGATAATAACTACTTTTCTTTGACAAATAATTTACTTTCTTTAAGCAAGAAATCTGAAAGAAAAATTGTGAAGGGTAATGGAACTATTTTTCTTTGCAAGCCCAAAATGATGGAGATACAGAAAAAGAAATTAGGCAGAAATGAAAGTTTTATTATCGCTCCTTCTAAAGTTTTTGCTTTCACGAAATCTTGTTTAAAAAATCCGAATGTAAAAAATGTGAAAGGTATTGGCTTTCATTTTGAAGGACCAGGAGAGATTTATCTTATAGAAGATTCCTATTAACAAGTAAGAGCTTGTTTAAAATTCCATCAATTGGACTAAAGCGGAAAATTTTATTTTGACCATCGGTAAAAAATGACCATAACTTAACTATACTAAGACACTCCATCTGCATTGTGGTTTAGAAGCTTACACTTCTTCATACTTTGTTCAAAACAAAATTTGCTCACTTTTCTCACAATCATAAAATTTAATACTATGTAATAAAATTCTCCTCATTGAATTAGCTATTTTTACTCAAGATACTAAATTATTAATACAATCTTTCCGAAATCTGATACTATTATGTTATCATTATAGTTTTTTATAGCTTACACTGTATCTTCGCTCTTATTACACACTTATAAGTTGCTCTACCCTGACAACGATAAAATCAAACTAAGATGAACCTTACCTACGGTCCAAAACAGTATTTTCCTGCTATTGGCAAAATCGAATTTGAAGGGCCTAAAACTAAAAATCCGCTAGCTTTTCGCTACTATGATGAAAATAAAAAAGTAGGTGGTAAGACGATGAAAGAACATCTCCGCTTTGCTGTAGCTTATTGGCATTCTTTCAATGGAGGAGGAGGAGACCCTTTTGGCGCAGATACTCGACCAATGCCTTGGATGGCGGCCAAAGACCCTGAGAGGGCCGCTATGCAAAAAATGGATGCGGCATTTGAATTTATTACTAAAATGAGTATTCCATACTATTGTTTTCACGATGTAGACTTGGTAGACGAGGCAGATTCTATTATAGAAACGGAAAATCGATTACAAAAAATTGTGGATTATGCGGCAGAAAAACAAAAAGATGCAGGTGTAAAATTACTTTGGGGAACAGCAAATCTTTTTTCGCATCCTAGATATATGAATGG
>CAYMSC010000031.1:0-22249 GCA_964392805.1 uncultured Saprospiraceae bacterium | reverse complement strand
TAAAATTACTTTGGGGAACAGCAAATCTTTTTTCGCATCCTAGATATATGAATGGGGCATCTACCAATCCTGATTTTCAAGTAGTGGCTTATGCAGCGACTCAAGTTAAAAATGCCATTGATGCGACTATTGCTTTAGGTGGGGAGAATTATGTTTTTTGGGGAGGTAGAGAGGGTTATATGTCTTTGTTAAACACTAATATGAAACGAGAAGTAGAACATATGGCTCGTTTTATGACAATGGCCAGAGATTATGGTCGAGCAAATGGTTTTAAAGGAACTTTCCTAATTGAACCGAAGCCAATGGAGCCTTCTAAACATCAATATGATTTTGACTGTGCAACAGTTTTAAACTTCTTACGAGAATTTGATTTATTGGGCGATTTCCAAATAAATATTGAGGTCAACCACGCTACTTTAGCTAGTCATACTTTCCAACATGAAATTCAAGTAGCTGCCGATGCTGGTGCGTTGGGTAGTTTGGATGCTAATCGTGGAGATTATCAAAATGGATGGGACACGGACCAATTTCCAATGAATTTATATGAATTGACACAGGCCATGTTAGTTTTCTTAGAAGTAGGTGGTTTGAAAACGGGTGGTATCAATTTTGATGCTAAAATTCGTCGGAACTCTACTGATTTAGAAGATTTATTTATTGCACATATTGGTGGGATGGATGCTTTTGCTAGAGCTTTATTAGTAGCGCATAATATTTTAGAAGATTCTCCTTATAAAAAATTACGAACAGACCGTTATGCTTCTTTTGACAAAGGAGACGGACAAAATTTTGAAAAGGGTCAACTGAGTTTGGCTGATTTGAGAAAAATCGCTTTAGAGAAGGGTGAACCTAAACAAATTAGTGGGAAGCAGGAGTATTATGAAATGATTATTAATCAGTATATCTAGTGCAGTTTGGCAGTATGCAGTTGGTGCATTGTTTAACAAAAAATTCCAAATTACTGAATACCAGTAATTCG
This sequence comes from uncultured Saprospiraceae bacterium, assembly GCA_964392805.1. Classification (GTDB taxonomy): domain Bacteria; phylum Bacteroidota; class Bacteroidia; order Chitinophagales; family Saprospiraceae; genus JAFMDF01. The sequence continues at coordinate 21,270 of CAYMSC010000031.1, read as the reverse complement.
AGATTGGGATCTATTAGTCAGGGGGTAATATTATTTATAGCGGGTTTATTTTTCAAATGATTAAAATTGAGTGATTGCATGATTGATTGATTGTTTTAGGGGTATGACAATCATACAATCCTGCAATCTCTTTACAATTCTAAATTTTATTTGGATTCTAGTATACTTAATATCGGTTTTATATCTTACAGGGTTAAAATTGAGTGATTGCATGATTGAACAATTGTTTTGAGGGGTATAACAATCATTCAATCCTACAATCTTTACCATTCTATGCTGTATCCTATGTTCTTAAATAGTGGTGTGAATAAATCACACCGACCTTTCTTTGTAAATCGGGGGATAATATATATTTTAAGGAGTTGTTAGCTCCAATACTTTTGCTGCTGGAAAATCAACTGGTACTTTCGTTACTCCGTGAACAAGATTAGTGAAAGTAATAGCCGTTACTGCTGAAATTAAGTCTATTAGTCCTTTCTCATTAAATCCTTGCGCATAAAAGTCTTGAATTAGTGCATCCTCTACTTTTCCTCTATTCTTAGAAATGCTTGCTGCTAGTTTAGAAATTGCTGAAAGTCGTGCATCTTCAATTGTTCCTGCTCTCAAAGCAACCGTCTCTTCTTCGGTGAAACCTGCCATTTGTCCTAAAGCTGTATGTGCTGCTAGACAATAAGTACAACCATTTACTTCTGAAACCGCTAAATCAATCGCTTCTTTTTCTTTTTTATTAAAACTGTTTCCACCAGCAGTTCCACTATAGGTTAGAAAATTTCCTAGTGCATCTGAAGAATAGCCGATAGTAGCGTATAAGTTAGGCACCATTCCAAGCTGAGCTTTAAGGTTATCAAAAATACCTTGTGCTTTAGCATCTACTTGGTCTTTAGTTGGAACTTGTATTAAGTTTGACATAATTTAAAAAATTTTAAGGTTATTAGTTAGTTTTATAAATTCGGATGATTTGTATGAATCAGTTGACACTACAAAGATGCAGGTAAAAGCGAGGTAAAAGAATGGACAAAGGTACGTAGAGGTTGGACATAAGTTCCTATTTGGATATTTTGGGTTATTTAGTCCTTAAAATTTAGGATAAAATTGATTTTTGAGATTTTATTTTTTTCTTTGCTAGGAGGATAGAATCACGAATTGGACGGATTAAACGGATTTACACTGCCTGCTCCGATTTTTCATCGGAGGATTTTCTTTTAGGTCGTGTTCCGTTGAGGAGTTGGGGTTTATAAATTTAATTTAAAATTGATTTTTTGAGGTTGAAGTTGAGGTTGAGGTTGAAATTTTCTGTACTAGTGGTTAGTCAATGTTGAAATGACGGGTTAATTATCACTAGTAACCGCCAATTTTAATTGGCTGGTTCAACTAAAATTAGAATCAGCCAAAACCTGTTCCGCATTTTAATCGGAATGAATTTGGCGATTACGTTTTACCCGTCAAATCATGTTTGACTAACTACTAGGGATTATTTCCCGAAAAACATATACTATTGACGGATTAAATTACCGAAAATATATTTAAGAGCGACCAAATCATAAATCATAGTTCTTAAATCATAAATCTGTCCCGTAAAAACTACACGGATGTATGATGTATGATTTCAGATTTATGATTTTTTCACCCTAATATAACTACCGTCCATTTTCGGTTTTTTATCCCGTTTTTAGTATAATCAAACTAAAAAGCCCCACATCTTATATATAATAAGGTGTAGGACTTTCAGTTTAAAATTGTCCTTAGTTTTGTAGGAAATTTACGACCGCTGAATCAAATCATGCAAACCTTGTGCATATTTCTGTCCCAAAGCACGTAATTCTTCATCGTATTGTTGCTGAATTTGCTTCATCGTAGCAGTAGGAATTCGGCTCGTATCTAAATTATACTCCTCCACAATTCTTCTGACACCTGCACTTGCCGTTCTTTTAGGTTTCTCTTCTACCTTCTTAAGAATACTGTCAAAGATATTACTATTGGCTGTTGGTGTATTTGCATCTTGTTGGTTATGGGTTCTAGCTGCTTCGATTTGACCTTTTATTAAATCTAAGATGCTAATGGGAGATTTACCTTTAGCCGCTCTATTCTCTTGGATTTTTTTATCTAGTCCTCCAATCTTATCCTTAATCAAATCAAATACATTTGGATGTGCTGTTTCCTGTCTTGGATTTGCAGCATTTTTTGACTTTACATCATTGATGGTTTTCAAGATGACTTCTAGAATGTTAGCTTTCGCCATGATAGAGATTTTATTTTTATAAATGTTAGGTAATTGGTGCGTTTGAAAAAGGCTGAATACATACCATTTTCGATAAAATCAGCACCTAAGTACATTGTAAAATAATTAACTTTCGATTTTGACGGACTCTTTTTAAATTTATCAGCGTTATTTTTCTCAGCGATAGCAACGGCTATCCCTTCCAAAAATGCCTTGCTAAATTTCAAAATAGTCTCGGTCAAAACCATAAAGAATTTAATTTACAATGTAATAAGAAATATTGGTTATATAAATTATTCCTATAAATAAGACGAAGTATATTGTAAAAGTGACATTGTTGTAATAAAAAAATTAAAACATCTTCCTATTTCTACTATAATAGTAGACACAGTGTTTCTTTTATCCCTGTTTGCTGGCTATTTATAATTATTCCATAATCCACAAAAACTATCTTTCTATGCCGAAATACAAATTAAAAACAGTAGCTTACATGTTTTAGCACAAAAACTATTAATCACGGTATCATTTTAAAGACAATTTTTCAAAACTAAATTTACAACTGATTGACTATCAATTACTTGCTTTTTTAATGGAAGATTTATTTTGAGTTTTACTATAAATTTCCTTCTGTGAATAAAGTAGCTGTTAAGTTCAATAAGCAAGACCAACCCGAATTTTACAAAGTACTCCAAAAAAGAATAAACCAATATTTTAAAGATAATAAGCTCGCCAAAACGGCCAACTGGAATATGAAGTTTAAGACCGCCTTCATGTTAGGAATATATTTTATTCCTTTAATGCTCATGTTAACTGGACAAATTACTTCTTTTGGAGGAACTTTGTTGTCTTGGGCAATTATGGGTTTTGGTATGTCAGGGGTAGGATTAGCCATTATGCATGATGCTAATCATGGTTCCTACTCCAAAAATAAAAGAGTCAACGAATCACTAGGTTTGACGATGAATTTCATAGGGGGTTATCATGTTACTTGGAAAATTCAACATAATGTTTTGCATCATTCGTTTACCAATGTTCATGAATATGACGAAGATTTAGACCAAAAAATGTTTTGCATATCTCCTTGTCAAGAACGAAAAGGATTCCATAAATTTCAAGCATTTTACGCAACTTTTCTCTATGCCTTATTAACAGTCTTTAGATATATATTTAAAGATTTTCAACAAGTTCATCGGTATCATAAAATGAATTTATTGGAAGGACAAGGATTAACCTATCCTGCTGCGATTACACAAGTGGTACTTTATAAAGCTACTTATTTAGTAGTGCTGTTCGCTTTACCGCTTTTATTAATAAATTTACCTGTCTGGCAGATTTTACTTGGCTTTGCTATTATGCATATTATATGTAGCCTCGTTTCGGCTTTTATCTTTCAATTAGCGCACGTTTTAGAAGAGACTCATTTTTATAAAACAGATGATAATGGAAGTGTTGAAAATAACTGGGCTATTCATCAATTGAAAACCACCGCTAATTTTTCAGAGGGTAGTAGTTTCTTTTCTTGGTTCATTGGTGGGCTTAACTATCAAGTTGAACATCATTTATTTCCAAATATTTGCCACGTCCATTATAGTAAGCTTTCTCCAATCGTACGAGCTACGGCTGCTGAATTTGATGTACCTTACTATTCTCATAAAACTTTCTGGGGAGCGATGAAAAGTCACTTTTCTTTATTGCATCAGTTAGGTAAGAAAAAGGAACTAATTGAGGCTGTATAAAGTTAGTCTATTAAATTTATCCTAGCACCTCCTACTTGTTAGCTAATCCTCAATTTATGATTTTAGAAGTTGCCGTCCTCAATATAGGCCCCAACCAAAACCAAGCTTTTGAAGCTGCTTTCCAAAAAGCAGCACCTATCATTGCTTCTATGAAAGGTTATATCAATCATCAGCTTAAAAAATGTTTGGAACAGTCGAATCAATATATTCTATTAGTTAATTGGGAAACTTTGGAAGACCATGAAATTGGGTTTCGACAGTCTCCTGAATACCAAGAATGGAAAGCCTTATTGCATCATTTTTATGACCCATTTCCTACGGTCTATCATTATAAATAATACCTCCATCTATAAAACAGCGAAGCCCCGAACCTAAAAGGCCGAGGTCTTCACCTTAATTGAGAAAGTTTAATCTTGTTATTAACTAGGTAAATTTATTTTTATCTTGTTACCATAAGTTAATCCCTATATATATTCAATACTTTGACAAAGTATATAATTAGTAAAATTTTTAGTAGAGAATTTTTAATAACAAGGAAAGCAAACTAAAGATAGTTGAAAGCTATTTTCAATAGAATAAACTTTAGACGCAATTTTCTTTTAAAGTCACTTTTTTTCAAATACTTCGTAGTTATTTTGTTTGAAACCATACATTTTTCTAAAAGGCCGTCTGCTCACCCCAAAAGCCTCTTTTCCCGCACGAAGCGTAGCATGAAGAAATGTAAGTTTCTGAACCCGAAGGGGCGGGATGCTCTTGATTTAGTAAAAAGTGTATGGTTTCAAAGTTATTTTGTAAAATTTTGATTGGTTATCACATCATCCTAACTATTATTTCAAATTGCTAAATTATTTTTTCCGATTTTTCGTCGTTTTTTCTACTAGGTTTATCGTCAAATCTTGTCATCTCCTTTTCTTTCTTCATATATTAGATATATAAATCCTATTTTCTAACTAAACCCAATCCATGCGTTTTTTTGATAGATTAAGTAATGGCTGGAAACTAGCCAAAACAAGTTTACAAGTTATTGAATCAGAAAAGACTTTATTACTCTTTCCTGTTTTATCAACAATAGCCTTAATTTCGGTCTGTGCCACTTTTCTAGGAGGCGGCTATTTTATTTTTGGCGACCAACTTCTTGTAGCAGCCGATACGATTGAAGGTAATTCCACTGAAATCAGTCCTTTGGCTTACGTCTTAGCTTTTGCATACTACTTTGTGACTTACTTCATTATCATATTTTTCAATTCTGCTTTAGTGCATTGTGCAGTACAGGTATTAAATGGCGAAAAAACAAGCCTTTCCGAAGGCATGGAATATGCGACTTCTAAATTGAATAAAATTTTACTTTGGACAAGTATTGCCGCTACTGTTGGACTAGTCCTTAAAACACTTCAAAGCAATGATAGAGTAGGTCAAATTGTGGCTGCAATTGTTGGTACAGCATGGTCTATCTTAACCTTTTTTGTTGTTCCTGTTTTATTATATGAAGATAAAGATGTCATTGGTTCTATCAAACAATCAGGACGCATCATGCGAGAAAAATGGGGCGAGTCTTTAGGCGCTAATTTTGGTTTTGGCATCATTACCTTTTTGGTAGGTGTTGCGATAGTCTTCTTTTCTATTATGCTTGCTCAAGTGAATATTATTTTAGCAATAGTAGTCGGAATAATTTTATTTTTGATATTGAGCACGGTGATGTCTGCCGCAGAAACTATCTTTTTAGCAGCCATTTATCAACGAGTTAATGACCGACCTACAGGAACTTTTAATGAAAATATTTTAGATGATGCTTTTGTTATGAAGTAGTTTATAAGCAAAAAATCTATTATAAATCCTATAAAATAAGTTGGTTATTTTCAAATGACCAACTTATTTTTTTAGGTATCAGCCCTTCCATAAATCATGTCCAAAAACAATCTAATAAAATTAGTTTTCTTATTCCTTTTATTCTATTTAGCTTGGCGACTTTCTCCTTTAAAAGAAAGTGGTTATCAACTTTGGTATGATTATTCGACAAAACAACAGCCTATTCAAAGTAAAGCGGGTATTGACAAAATTCTTAATCAATTAGAACCTATTACCTATCAAGACCTTTCCAAAGAATACCTTGACCATACGCAATCGGACCTTCCCACTTTTAAAAAAATGTTAGAAAATGGCACCTATTATAGGGTTCGAGGAAATCAGATTTTTCAATTTGTAGAAGGCGATTTTCGCATCAAGCACTTCCTACCAAGAGACGATTATTATTATGCTCATCTAAATTCTCTACCAAAAGAAGACCACCTAAATTGGTTAATTAATAAAGAATTGTTATATAAAATATTAGCTTTACAAGATGCGCTTTTTGAAAAAGAGTAAACTGAAATCAAAGCAATGATTGCTAATGGCGTAAATTTGTACAAAAAAGATGGTTTGATATAAGAGCTACTCAATAAGGTCAAGCTCCGATGCGGTATAACCAATTTATTCCTTACCTTTACGCTCAAATTTATCAGTCCTTAAAATTGGCTAAATATGCAGCGTTTCAACCTATTTACAACTCTATTTTTCAGTTTTTTTATGAGTGGAATAGCTCAAGATATTCCTGTTTCGGATGTCTATGCATTCTCCATGAAAAAATTAAATGACACGACTTATAATTTTAGCAATCCTAAATTTCTCACTAGTTTTAATATAGACGGCTATAATAACCAACCTTTTTTCGTAACAGACAACGAAATCTATCTGACCGTTCAATTTCCTGATGAAATCCAAACGGATATTTTCTCCCTTAATTTGGCTAATAATCGGTTGACACAAATTACTGCCACGATTGAAAGTGAATATTCTCCAACACTTATGCCTACTCTTAATGAATTTTCTGCTGTTCGGGTAGAGGCAGATGGGCAAAGTACCCAACGACTTTGGAAATTCCCTATGAACAGAAGTACCGTTGGCGAACCTGTTTTTAAAACAGTCCCAGGTGTAGGCTACCACCATTGGATTAATCAATATAAAGCAGCCCTTTTTGTTGTGGGTCAACCGACCACCCTGGTCATTGCCAATACCCTTACAGGTTCTACTATCCAATTAATGGAAAATATTGGTCGGGGCATGCACCGACTACCTGGTGATAATTTAGCTTTTATCCATAAGTTGAATGACCAAACTTGGATTCTTAAAGAAATGGATACCTACACCTATCGTGCTAATGAAGTCGTCAAAACCCTTCCCAATAGTGAAGATTTTCTATACCTAGCCGATGGTACTTACATTATGGGCAATGGCAGCAAACTCTATAAGTTTAATAAATTAAACGACCAAGATTGGGTCGAAATAGCCGATTTCCGTTATTACGGCATTAAAAATATAACTCGATTGGCTTTGAGTCCTAATGGGACTATTGCTATTGTGGATAGGGTTAGGTAGGGGTAGAGGTATTTATATTAGGGCGAAAAATCATAAATCTGAAATCATAAATCCATGTAGTTTTTACGAGACAGATTTATGATTTAAGATGTATGAACTATGATTTATGATTGGTCGCTCTTAAATATATTTTCGGTAATTTAATCCGTCAGTAGTATACCCTTATACCTCTAAACCCCTATACCTTTATACCTCTAAACCCCTATACCTTTATACTCTTATTTATGAAACATTTAATAGCTCCTTCTTTATTAGCTGCCGACTTTACTAATTTGACACCAGAATTAGAAATGGTAAATGATAGTCAAGCAGATTGGCTGCACTTTGATGTCATGGACGGCAAATTTGTACCGAATATCTCTTTTGGTTTTCCCTTATTAAAAGCCTGTAAAAAGGTTTGTAAAAAACCAATAGACGTGCATTTGATGATAGTCGAACCAGAAAAATATATTGAACAATTTGCGGAAGCTGGTGCGGATATTATCACCGTCCATTACGAAGCCTGTCCGCATTTGCATCGAACCATCCAGCAAATTAAAGATACGGGGGCAAAAGCTGGAGTCGCTTTAAATCCACATACTCCCGTTAGTGTTTTAGAGAATGTATTAGAAGATACAGATTTGTTCTGCTTAATGTCTGTTAATCCGGGATTTGGTGGTCAGAAATTTATTTATAATACGATTCCGAAAGTGAAGCAATTGAAAGATATGTTGACCGTTACGAACACATCTGCACATATAGAAATTGATGGAGGTGTTGGTTTGCAAAACGCAGAAGCTTTACTAAAAGCGGGAGCAACGGTATTAGTGGCAGGTAGTGCTGTTTTTAAGGCAAAAGACCCAATTGATACGGTCAGTCGATTGAAAAGAATTGGGGAAGATATTTATATGGTTTAGAAAGCAAAGGGTTGACAATGTAGGTATTTTGATGGATTTGGGAATTTACCAGACCTTTGAACTAAACTTCTCTGTCATAGACTATAAAATATCCGCAAGCCGACCAATAAATTTTAGATAATTAAGTTATGTCTTAGAAGATGTAACTACCTTGGTTTTAACCAGTAAAACCTCAAGGGTTAAGCCACTATCTAAACGATAACGTAACTTGATTTTTAATGAGACATTTGTACAATTTTAATATTGATAAAAAAATACGTTTGAAAAACGCAGGACTTATTTTTTCGTTTCTTTTTATTTTTTCCACTATTTCTCTTTTTGCACAAGACCGTGATGCTTCCGTTTATGGAACGATTAAAGATGCTGAATCGACAGAAAAAATTGATATTGTAACGGTCTATATTGAAGGCACTAACTTTGCTGTAGAAACCAATGAAAATGGTTTTTATAGAATTAAAGTACCTTCCAACCAACCTTTTACTATTGCTTTTTCAAGAATTGGGTATAAACCTGCCTCCGTAGATATTACGGGCTTAGAGACTGGTAAGTCTAGGAAAATAGATTTAGCGATGGCAGCTATTGAATCAGATTTAGAAATTGTGGTAACAGAAAGTAAGATTGAAGAAGCAGGCATTATCCGAGAGGAAGTGACAGAACTAAAATTGTTACCGACTACAACCGGGAATTTAGAAAGTGTATTGCCTTCGATTGCCTTAGGTACGAGTAGTGGAACAGGCGGGGAATTGAGTTCTCAATATAATGTAAGAGGAGGTAATTATGATGAAAATCTTGTTTACGTCAATGATTTTGAGATTTATCGACCACAATTAATTCGTGCTGGTCAACAGGAAGGTTTGACTTTTCCGAATATTGATTTGATTAGTAATTTATCCTTTTCTTCGGGTGGTTTTCAAGCCAAATACGGAGATAAACTATCCTCTGTTTTAGATGTGCAGTATAAACGACCCGAAGAATTTAAAGCCTCCGTTGGAGCTAGTTTTTTAGGAGGGTCTGCCCATGTTGAAGGAAGTACAAGTATTGGGAAAGATGATTATCGAAAATTACGATATTTAGTGGGCGCTCGTTATAAAACGACTAGATATTTATTAGGGACTTTGGATACCCAAGGGGAATACACGCCAAATTTCGGGGATATTCAAGGCTATTTAACCTATGATATTAGTCGAGATTTACAGGTAGCAATTATAGGCAATTATAATCGAAGTGAATATAGCTTCATTCCAACCGAACGAAGTACCGCACTTGGGTTAATTGATTTTACATTAGAATTATTTTCTGTATTTGAAGGACAAGAAGTGGATGATTTCACGACGGGCATGGGTGGAATTTCTTTCACTTATCTACCAGATAGAAAAAAGAATCCTATCTATTTAAAATTATTAGCCTCTTCTTATCAAAGTAATGAAAATGAGCGTATAGATATTTTAGGATTCTATCGCTTGGGCGAAATTAATACAGACATTAATAGTGATAATTTTGGAGAAGTCGTGAATACCTTAGGTACAGGTACACAACACCAATTTGTCCGTAATTCACTAACTTCCAATGTTTCTAATATTCAACATAAAGGAGGTATCGAATATCAATTAAGTGACCCTAACGCCTCTAAAACGGTCAGTCATTTTTTACAATGGAGTGCTCGCTATCAAAGAGAGACCATTAACGATAAGCTTAACGAATGGGAAAGATTAGATTCGGCAGGCTTTTCCCTACCCTTCGACCCCAATTCGCTGCAAATTTCTAATGTCTTAAAAACGGAAAATGATTTAACCTCTAATCGTTTTCAAGGTTCTATACAAAATACTTACACCCTTCGAGAAGAAGGAAAAAAAGAATTGCAAATCACCGCAGGACTTAGAACTGCTTATTGGAATTTGAATAAAGAGTTTTTTGTAACACCAAGAGTACAATTTTTATATAAACCATTGAATCGTAAAAAAGATATTTCCTATCGCCTAGCCGCAGGTTTATATTTTCAATCTCCTTTTTATCGAGAATTACGAAGATTGGACGGGACCGTCAATCGAGATTTACAATCACAAAAATCTTTGCACATCGTAGGTGGATTTACCCAAGATTTCTATATGAAAAGAGTAAGTAAAAAACCTTTCCGTTTAATTGTGGAGGCTTACTATAAACAATTATGGGATGTCGTTTCTTATGATATAGATAATGTTAGAATTCGCTATTCGGGTGAAAATGATGCCACTGGCTATGTCGCAGGTATAGATATGCGGATTAATGGAGAATTTGTAAGAGGGGCCGAATCTTGGATTAACTTATCCTTACTAAGAGCTAGAGAAAGTTTGAATGGGGTGCAGCATCAAGTCAGAGAAATTGGGGAAGCAACAGGAACAGAAGTTAGTAGCGCACCTCGCCCAACCGACCAATTTCTAACGTTAGCAATGTTTTTTCAAGATTATTTACCGGGTCGAGAAAACTTTAAAATGCACCTCAATTTTGTAGTAGGTACTGGTTTGCCTTATGGCCTGCAAGGTAGTAATGAAGTGTTTAGAAATACCTATCGTTTTAGACCATATCATAGAGTGGACTTAGGGTTTTCTATTGGCTTATGGGATAAAAATAGGTTGTCTGAAAAACCTAATCACTTTTTACGTTTTAGCGAGAAAACTTGGTTGAGTCTGGAGGTATTTAATTTAATGAATGTCCAGAATGTTGCCTCTAACACTTGGATTAAAACAGTATTCAATCAGCAATATGCAGTCCCCAACTTTTTGTCCTCTCGACGGATTAATTTGAGGATGAAGATGGATTTTTAATAATATGAAACGGAGCTATACATAATCAATTGGATGATGACTTAACTTCATCCGCTAAAACTTTTTACGGGTATCTTCTGTTCTTTAAGAACGACAAAAACATAGTTTTGTAGCGTTTATTTTTTCGTCATTACTTAATACTTATAGAAAAACTTAAAACTACTTTTTATGCCCGAACAAGAAAAAAAAATTCTTTCTAAATTTGAATGGTTCCTACTCCTATTCGCCCTAGGAATTCTTGCCGTAGTTCTGTTGCAAAATCAAGGAATTCACCCCGTTGAAACGGTTGAACACACTAAAGTTGGCAAAGTCGAAAACCAAGAATCCTATAAAAAAAATACGACTTATGGCGCTAAAAAAAATAGCAAAGGTCGATTGAGCAGTTTATCGGATTATTTTAGCGAAAATAGGGCAGCAGCTAAAGCAGATGGAAAAGATACTGGATTTAATTGGAGTAGCCTAAAAATGGCAAAAGATGAAAAAGCTTACCTAAAAAATAAATACGGAGAGCCTGCTGAAAAAGAACCCTCTAGGGATTGGCTTACTGCTATTTCTGATTCTTATAACACCTATAAATCCGTCAAATCTACTTTTGAAGAATTAGGTATTGATGCGGATAAAATTATCAATGTCGAGAACGCTTCTAGGGCTTTGTCCAATCCTATTATTGCCAATTCTGTCTTTGAAAAAATAGAACAGGATTTTGGTATTCCTGCTGAAAAGAGTAAGGCTTTTGCTACGGAAAATAAACATGATTTGGAGAAATGGGCGGGGTTTGTGGAAAAGGAATTGAAGAAGGATTAGTTGGCAATTAGTTGTTAGTAGTTAGCAGTAGTTCTTCGGCATTGAGAAAAAAGAAAGAAAAGAACTAACTTGCACGATAAAAACAGGTTTTATATTATATTAAACATATGAAAATCAATTCATTAAAACTATGTGATACCGATACTAACTGGAATCTATCAAAAGTAGAATTCAAAAATCTTACATTATTGGTTGGTGCCTCAGGTGTTGGTAAGACCCAAATCTTAGAATCTATTTTAAAATTAAGGGCAATCGTTCGAGGTAAGTCTATTGGTGGAACTAAATGGGAAATAGATTTCACAACATTGGATAATAATAAATACTTATGGAGGGGTGAATTTGAACAAGTAGGTAAGAACTTATTAAGAATCAAATCAGATGAAGATTCTGAGGATGAGGGAACACCAAAAATTGTTTTTGAAGAACTAATATTAAATGGAAATCCAGTAATAAAAAGAGATTTAGACAAAATAATGTTTGACGGGCATAAAACCGTAAAACTTGCCCAAGATAAAAGTGTGCTAAACTTGTTAAAAGAAGAGGATTTAATCTCTCCTGCTTTTCTAGGGTTTCAAAGAATTATCTTTAGTGACCAAGTAGAATCAAAACGAAGGCCTCAAAGGTTTAATCCTGACTTTATCACTAAAGAGAGAATTCTTCAGAAATATAAGACAATTGAATCAATTAGAGAGTCTGATGAAAATATAATCACCAAATTATATTTGGCATATAATAATGTAGAAGAGGTAATGAATTCTATCAGAGATAGATTCATTGATATATTTCCTTTTGTTGTAAATTTAAAAATTGCACCTTTAGAGTTTGAAGATGGTGATGATACTCCTTCAATTTTAAGAGAGATTCCTTTTATTCAAATTAAAGAAAGAAATGTTGAAGATTGGATAATTCAACATCAAATATCATCAGGAATGTATCGTACACTTATGCATTTGAGTGAACTTTATCTTTGCCCACAAGGAACTGTTATTCTAATTGATGAATTTGAAAATAGCCTTGGAGTAAACTGTATTGATGAATTGACCATTGACTTGCAAACATCTTCCCATAGAAATTTACAATTTATAATTACAAGTCACCACCCTTACATTATTAATCAAATCAATTACAAGAACTGGAAATTAGTCACTCGAAAAGGTAGTGAAGTATCAACAAGAGAGGCATCTGATATCATTAATTTTAGTAAGTCAAAACAACAAGCATTTATTCAATTAACCCAATTAGATGAATTCACAATTGGTATAGCAGAATAAGCACATGAACATATATTTTTTAGTTGAAGGAAGGAGTACTGAAAAAAAAGTATATCCCAAATTTGTTGAACACTTTTTTGAAGGAAAGTTGACGAGAGTCCACCAATTCTATGAAATTACAAATAATAATTATTTCCTGTTATCAGGAAATGGTTATCCTCGAATTTTTACTGATGTCCTAAAAAATTCAATAGTAGATATCAATTCAGTTGGTAACTATAATTATCTCTTCCTTTGCATCGATGCTGATGAAAATTCTATTGCCGAAAGACAGATAGAATTAGAAGAATATTTGGAGGAGTTTAAAAAAAAAGGAATTATTTTAAACCCAAATTGTCAACTTAAATTAATTGTTCAAAACAGGTGTATCGAAACATGGTTCTTGGGAAATAAAGTAGTTTATAAAGCAAACCCGTCAAGTAGTACTTTACTAAAATTTCAAGAGTTCTACAACGTGAAGGAAAATGACCCCGAAATAATGTCAACTTTTAAAGAGTTTGATAATCATGCGACTTTTCACTTTACATATTTAAAGGAAATGCTTTTAGAAAGAAATGTTAGATACACAAAAAATTATCCAAGGGATGTTGCCGAAAGTCATTATTTAGAGCGTTTAATTGAAAGAGGTAAAAATGACAATCACATTCAATCTTTCATCTATTTCTATAATCTCTGTCAACAAATAAAAAAAGAATTAAAATGAAAATGCCACAAAATAAAGGTTAAAATATCAATATGGGCTATGTATATATACTATGTTTGGCAGAGTCAATATGTGGTTCTATACCAAAAAAAATGGGCGACAAAATTAATTGTCGCCCATTTTTATTTCGGTACACTCATTCAATTACACACTTAAATCAACATTCCAGCTTCGGATTCTACCAGAATCTCTCGGTGCATAATCTGCCACCTCCAAAGTCCAGTCGCCTTTTGCCTTAGTACCAATAAAAGCAGCCAATGCTTTTTTATAATTTTTCTTTAAATTCTTTTTGCTACCCGATTCTCTATCATGTAGCACAACAGACTTACCTGGTCCAATTAAGGTCACTACTAAATCTCCAATGTATCCATGCTCAATATCCACAGAAGCCTCGATGCTTTTGATAGTACCCGCAACCGTACAAGTCTGCTTGCTAGACAATTTTTTACCTTCTCCATCTGGAATATAAATTTCAGATGCTTTATCGGTACAATTCATTCTAAGACTCCAATTATTCAACTTCCCTTCATCTTTTGGCGCAAAGTCTTTAGCGGTTAAAGTCCATTTTCCTTTCGATTTTTCCCCTATAAAATCTGCCACCGCATCTCCAGAAAATTCTAATTCAATATTGTCCTTACTTGAACCCGTACGTCCATGTAATACCGCAGACTTACCAGATGGTGCCGTCAAATGAACTTCTAAATCACCACTGTAAGAATGGGTAATATTTACTCGAACCGTTAAACTTTCTACGGTTCCTTTTTTGAATACTTTGATAGTGTCCTGTAATCCATTATCATCATTATCAGGAATAATTGCATTTATTGCTCTTTGTTTAATAATAAAAGCCATTCTATTTTTGTTTTTAAATTTTTAAATAATTCGCTGAATATCAGCCTTGTTAAAGAGGTCAAGCTAGTTAGTTTAGTCAGCAGTAACAGTTGACAGTTGTCCTAATCAATTGATTAAAAATAATAAAACCATCGTCCATGTCATGCGTAAACCACTAGCCAAAGTACTTTTAAGATTTATCGACCACCGTCCAATTCATCTTGCCACTTTTTCAAATCGTCCCATCTACCATCTGCTGCCATTGCTGACTGCGCAGGCCAAGTAGCAGGATTGTGCATTTGATACCGTTTTCCTGCTCTTTCTAGGATTCCTTTAATTACTTCTACTTTTGTCTCACTTAACTGTCGGAAAGTATAGATACCTGCGTCATTCAGCAAACCATTAATTTTTGGTCCAATACCTTCTATCTTTGTCAAATTATCTTTTTTGTCACCCTTTTTCCAAGTACTCTTCTTACCTCTTGTAGAGGTCCCAATACTAGCATTTCTAGCATCGCCTTCTCGAATGTAACTTTCTCCAGTTACTTTGGTCGCCCCACTTTCTCCTGTAATTTCCCGACGCTCGACCACCTTAGACTCACCAGCCGTTCTAGTTTCTCCTACTACGCTTTTAGAAACTTGCACCGTTTCCATATTCGTCATCATTTTTTGTAGCATATCAAAATCAATTCCTTTTACCACCTCTACTTCTCTTACAATCTCTACAGGAATTTCTTTAATAATTTCTACTTCTTTGACTACTTCTATTACTTCGTACACTTCTTTCGCTACCTCCACAGGTACTTCTTGTACAACTTCTACCTCTTTCACCACTTCTTTTACCATCTCAACAGGCACTTCTCTTACTAATTCAACTTCTACTGGCACTTCTACAGTATTCGTCGTTGCTACTGGCACTTCTTGTGTTACTGTAACTTCTTTGACAACTTCCTGAATCATTGGTACCGCTACTTCCACTTCTTTGACGACTTCTACCACTTTTTCTACCTCGATAGGTACTTCCACTTTGACTTCTACTTGCGCTACTTTTGCCACTTCTTTGACGACTTCCACTACCTTCTCTGTCGCTACCTCTATTTCCACCACTTTTGCTACTTCTACTGTTAGGTCAACTGGTGTCTCCACGTTTCTTACTACGTGCATAGACTTAATCATTTCCACAGGAACTTCTTTAGTCGTCACCACTGCTTTCTCTCTTACTAGTTCTACAGGCTTCGCCTTTTCGACCGTTTCTTTCAAGGTTACTACTTTTTCAGAAGCAACTTCAACAGATTTAGTCATTTCTATAAATACTTCCTTAATCACTTCAATCTCTCTAATCACTTCTTTCTCAACTGGCACTTCAACTAAGATTTGTTTTTCAACGGGTACTTCGACCACTTTTATGACTTCTTTTATCACCTCTACGGGTTTTTCAACCTCTTTAATGATATTCATGCTCTTTACCATCTCTACCGTTACCTCCTGAATAGATTCTATAGGAACTTCTTTTATAATTTCTACTTCTTTTATGACCTCAATTTCTTTTATAACTTCTACTGGGACTTCAACTATAATTTCAATTTCTTTAATAGTCTCAATGGCTACTTCTCGAATAACCTCCACTTCTTTAACTATTTCAACAGGCACTTCTTTAATAACCGTCACTTCTCTAATCGTCTCCACAGGCACTTCCTTAATAACCTCTTTGATAACTTCTACTGGGACTTCTCGAATAACTTCAACGGGGACTTCCTTAATCACTTCAACATGCACTGTATTATCTTTGACGACCTCTCTAACAATCTCTATCTCCTTGATAATTTCAACAGGTACTTGCTTAATTATTTCTACCGATACTTCCTTAATTACTTCTACCGCTTTAGCCGTTTCAATAGTTTCTTTAGTAACTACTGCTTTTTCTTTTACTAATTCAACTGATTGAAGTGCTCCAGGTGTTCTTAATTCTACTACCTTATCTCTTGATATTTTTACTTCTTGAATACCCTTGTCGTTAATAAAAAAACTTCTCTCTTCAAAAAGGCAATCTAATGCGGCAATAGCTTGGTCTTGAGAAATCTTCGCTTTTTTGATGATTTTTTTAAGTAATTGACGTTTGTCAATAGCTTGATTATTAGCCATAGTTTTAATTGTTTTAATTATGTTTAAAGTCTATGAATATAATTGTTCTTTATGCACGTTTACATACGCATTTATAGTATCTAATAAAAATAAATACGGAATACAATGTTATATGTTTGTACTAATTACTTTTCTTGAGGATAGGATTCCGACTAATTGAATTATGTAGTAGAAAATCAATATAGTCGGATATATTTTATTGAGTAGATTGTGTTAGTTTTCGAAGTTAATAGGTCTCATAAAAACAAAAATGAATAAAGATTTTAAATAATCCTACTATTTAAAAAAATATATTGTTTTTATATTAGATATTATTTAAATATATTGTTGTATTTAGATACTTTCCTTATAGTTTTCTTTTGCCCTATTCTAAAAAAGAATAAGCACTTAGTTAGACGGTCATTCTTGCTTTAAAGTCACCTTGAAAAATTGATTTTCACAAGAAATTATTCAGAAAAAAATCTAAGTACTAAAATTAACGCTTACCCATCAAAATCCGATAAACCAATTCCTTTGTCAATCCTTTCCCATTTGCTTTTGCTCGAATATCCTCAAATGAATATCGAAACTTACAACCCGCTTTCCAATCACTACAACCATAAGCAGTTGAACCTTTCACCACTGTACCTTTTTCACATTTGGGACAAATTATTTTATCAGGAACTGCTGTTTTTGCAGTCGCTTTTGCCTGTTTAGCTTTCCATCTATCTACCTTTTTAAAAGGAACTTCTTTACGTGTCATTTTTGGTTTTAAATACAGGTCAAATTGGTCATTAAATAGTAGGTTACCATTTACTTTCCGACCATTCTCCTCAAAACCTTTCAATTGAATCGTTGAGCCATATTCTATTAAACGAACTAGTTGTAATTCGGAAATTTTCTTCGATTTAAAGCTAAATGGCAAACGAAATTTACAACCCGCTTTCCATTCACTACAACCATAAGCAGCCTTACCTTTTAATAGGTTTCCTTGCTTACATTTAGGGCAAGTCATTTCTAAAATATTTCCTTTTTTCTTTTTAGTGGTCTTCCCCTTCTTCCCGAAAGTACTTGTCTTTACGGCACTACTGCCATTACCACTATTTTTTCTACCAAACCGACCTTCCTTCGTTGGTGCTGCCAAACGCTGAGTTACTCGTTCCGCGGCAACTTCTTGTACCAAATTATTGACCATCCCTCGCATACCTGCAATAAACTGTTGGGCGGCATATTTGCCACTTTCAATATCTCTCAATTGTTTTTCCCATTGCCCTGTTAATTCGGCAGATTTCAGCAAGTCATTTTTAATAATATTAATTAATTGCACGCCAACCTCTGTTGGAATTATTAATTTCTTTTTTCGTTGAGCATATTTTCTTCTGAAAAGTGTTTCGATAATGTTAGCACGAGTAGAAGGGCGACCGATTCCATTGGCTTTCATCAATTCTCGTAATTCCTCATCCTCCACTTTTTTACCTGCCATTTCCATTGCTCGAAGCAAAGTCGCTTCTGTATAATATTTAGGCGGTTTGGTTTGTTTGGCTATTAAAGCTGGTAAATGTGGTCCATTCTCCCCTATCTTAAAAATAGGTAGTATTTTTTCTTCGTCCTTCTTTTTCTCCTCAGAAGGGTCTTGCTTTACTACCGAAGTCTTATTTTTTTTAGGCTTTGGAAAAAGGACTCTCCAACCGGGTTCCAAGATTTCTTTCCCCGTTGCTTTGAAAGTAATATGATTAAGATAAGCATCTTTTTTAACCTTCTTATCTTTCTTTCCAACCTCCTCTTCTGCTTGCCATTTTTTGTAGGCACTTTTATCAAAATCGGTTTCTTTCTCTACCCCACCAATAACTACCGTATTAGAAATAATACAATCTGGATAAAATGCCGCTATAAACCGTCTGGCAATGGCATCATAGACGTTTTGCTCCGTCAAAGGCAGGTTTCTTTCTACACCTGTCGGAATAATCGCATGGTGGTCTGTTACTTTTTTATCATTAAAAACTTTGCCCGATTTGCGGATAGGTTTGCCTAATAATGGTTGTGTAAATTGGCTATAATTGGTCATTTTTCCAAGAATGCCCGCTACTTTTGGATAAACATCATTTGGCAAATAAGTGGTGTCAACTCTAGGATAGGTCACCACCTTTTTTTCGTACAATGACTGCACTAATTTCAAGGTATTTTCTGCCGAATAGCCAAACCGCTTGTTACAATGCACCTGCAAACTGGTTAAATCAAATAATCGCCAAGGGGCTTCTTTACCTTTCTTTTTGCTAAAATCTAAAACCTCAAAGAGTTTATTTTCCACTTGCTGTAACCACTCCTCTCCTACTTCTTTTTTATCAAATCGTCCGAATTCGCAGTTGAAAGCAATGTCTCTATATTTTGTTTGTAGTTCCCAATAATCTTTGGGTACAAAATTGATAATTTCTAAATGCCGAGTTACCAACATTGCCAAGGTTGGCGTTTGCACTCGTCCGACCGATAAAACTTGTTTAAATCCTCCATATTTCAAAGTATATAAGCGAGTCCCATTCATCCCCAATAACCAATCGCCAATTGCCCTAGAAAACCCCGCATAATACAGATTATCATAATTAGAAGCATTCCGCAAATTTTGAAAACCATCTCGAATCGCTTCGGGGGTCAAAGAAGAAATCCACAAGCGCAGCACCTTCCCTTTATACTTCGCTTGGTTCATCACCCAACGCTGTATTAGTTCCCCCTCTTGCCCTGCATCCCCACAGTTTATAACCACAGAAGCTTTTTTAAATAATTTTTTGATGGTCGCAAATTGTTTTTTTACGCCTTTATTGGTGATTAACTTAGTCTCAAATTTTTCTGGTTGGAGTGGTAAGGAAGTCAATGCCCATTTTTTCCATTCGGGTCGATAATCATCGGGCGTTTTGAGGGTACATAAATGCCCAAAAGTCCAAGTGACGGCATAGCCATTTCCTTCAAAATATCCATCTTTTCTGGATTTTGCGCCAATAATAAAGGCTATTTCTCTTGCTACGGACGGCTTTTCGGCGATGCAAACTTTCATTGATTAGGTATGTGTTTTCTTGTGTAGTTTTTGAATGAAGATATTATGAAGTTGGCACCAAAACTTTTTCAGCAAGCTTTACAATTTTTTCTGTTTCTGCTGTAAATCCACTTTTCTTTTCTGCATCTTTTAAATGAGAAAATATTTTTTGATAAAATTTTTCAAAATGGCTAAAACTAACATCAGCTTCAATCATTTCGCTTAATAATTCTTTAGTAAGATTTCTCTTCTTTCTTAAAATGGAAGATACCCCAAGGATATTTTCTAGTGTTCCTTTATTCACCGCTTTTAAGTCATCAATTAACTTATTGGTCAATTCAATATCTTCTATGATAGAATATATTTTATGATAATTTTGCTTATTCATAAAAATTTATTTTAATTAATCCTTTGCTTAATCTTTTTCTATTCATCTCTCTTGTTCTGCTGAATAATGCTTTCCAATATTCATACATTAGCTGAATTTCTATAAATCCAGGATGCCCAGGATAGCTTCTAGGAATTATGTGAATATCTAATTTATCAAATTTATCGAAGTATTCTTCTAATTGTAGAATTTCCTCCTCCTTCTTTCGATAAATCCGATAATCTATAAAAGAAACAACGTCAATATCATTCGGTTTAGCCTTTAAAGTCGTAAAACTGCCATTAACAAACTGAAATAAAATAGTACCAATTTCTTTTTGAATCTGTTTGTTATGTTGTAAATATTCTTTAAAAATCCGTTGTCGATGTTTTTTTTCGGTTCGTTCTTTTACAAAGATACGTTCAAAATCACCTAAAGACAATTCAATAATTTCTTTTGGTGTAATTAGTCCATGTTTATCAAATTGAAAGTCCATTTTGACTGGATAATTCAAGGTGCTATTAAACAAGTTTTTTTAATAGTACCTTGTGTTAAATAAGTGTTTTCTCGCTAAAGGTAAGTAACGCGATTAAAATAACTTCAGATTCTGTCGAGGAAATAAGGTAGCTAAACGGTTCACTTTAAGTGAGTTATCTTATTTCTTCGACTTAGAAGAATCTGAAGTTATTTTAATCTTACTACTAAGGAAAAATTAGACGCATAAAATGTAATTATCTTTCCTATTTTTTTATTGTATTTGAATAATTCTTTTATTTTTAAAAATACAAAAAGAGGTAAGTAAATACATTGTAAATTAAATTCTTTATGGTTTTGACCGAGGCTATTTTGAAATTTAGCAAGGCATTTTTTGAAGATGAAGGAATGCAAGTTCCTGAACCGCAATGCGGACGGGAGGCTTCGTCGCTATCGCTGAGAAAAATAACGCTGATAAATTTAAAAAGAGTCCGTCAAAATCGAAAGTTAATTATTTTACAATGTAGTAAATGCTTGGATATAAATAAGTTCCTTCGCTGCAAATATGGAACAATGGATGAATCTGTAATATTAGATTTAGGCACTCCATTAA
>CAYMSC010000030.1:0-25983 GCA_964392805.1 uncultured Saprospiraceae bacterium | reverse complement strand
TGTTAAAAATTAAATTTGCTCACTTTCACTCAATCATAAAAATTTAAACATACTCTTAGCCAATTTTATGGCTGTTCCCTTTTACATCTATATATATCTTAAAAAAGAAAAGGTTACCCTCACCTAAAACAAAAATTTAGGTGAGGAAGGAGATATTTCTGCTTAAAACAGAAAACTTATTTTCTGGTAATCAAAGTCTTTAGCCCTCCGCAAACTTTACTTCTCTCGCAAACTGCTTTAATTTTTTAATCGTCTGTTTAATATCCGATTTCATCAGCCCAGGATGAATGGGGCACATCCGTAATATCGTTAAGTTATCAATCTTGGTCGTCGTTATCATGGCATAACCATCGTGCATTACTTTCTCTGCAATGGTTTTTGAGTATTGGTCTATTTTGGCGCGACTTGCATCTTTAGGTGCATATACAAAATTTAGGATACCTAATTGGGCGGGGGTGACAATTTTCCAATCTTTTTCCTTCCGTAATAATTTTTCGGTATAATCTGCCATGTCCATTCCTTTTTGAATGGCTTTTTTAAACGCTTTTAAGCCAAAGGTTTTTAAGGACAGATATAATTTAAATGCTCGAAAAGAGCGAGTCAATTGAATGCCGTGGTCGTAATAATTGATTTCTTCTAAACCTTTGGCCTTGGTGTCTTCTAAATATTCGGCGGAGACTTGGAAAGTTGTTTTTAGGTGATTGGCATCTTTGACTAATAGGCAACCCATTTCCATTGGTTGAAACCACCATTTATGTGGGTCCAGTGTCAAAGAATCTCCTTTTTCTATTCCTGTCAAAGCTTTTTGACCTGTTTTGGTCAACATAGCAGCAGCTCCATACGCCCCATCAATGTGAAACCAACAATTATATTTTTTAGCAATAGCTGCCATTTTTTTCAGTGGGTCAACAGCGCCTGCATTGGTTGTGCCTGCATTGCCAACAATACAAAAAGGACGCAATCCTTTTTTCAAGTCTCGCTTAATCGCTTTTTCTAAGGCTTTGGTATTGATTCTTAAATCTTTGTTGGTGGGTAAAGGACGGCGATATTTTTCACCAATGCCTAATACTCTTAATCCTTTGGCTAAAGAAGAATGAGTTTGATTAGAATAATAAACGACCCCTCTTTTTCCCGCATCCCCTAATTTAATTTTTCGAGCGGTCGCAATAGCTGATAAATTTGCCATGGAACCACCACTCAAAAAAAGCCCACCTCCTTTTTTAGGAAATCCACAAATGTCTTTTAGCCAATCTACTGTAATACGCTCTATAGCTGCCGAACCCGAACCTGCCAACCAATGTCCATTGAACACATTAAATCCTTTGGCTAAGGCATCTGCCATAACGCCCATAAAATTACCTGGAGATGGAATAAAGGCATAAAATCTAGGATGGTCTACATGTAAAATGTTTGTAAATACTTCTTCCTTGGCTTGGTCAATTAAATGGAGAGGATTTTGACCTTTGTTGGGAATAGGGCCACCTAATTTTTCATTTAAATATGAAGGGGATTTTTGTGCGTGTACTTTTATATTTTCCACTTGCTCAAAATGCTCGACTAACGTATCTATTACTTTATAGCCGATTTGTTGCATTTCTTTTTTGGAGAGGGCTATTGAGTTTTTTCGTTTTTGTTTTTTCATTAAAAATTTATAAATCAGTGCTAATAGCTTCGTAGCTTAACTTTCATAATTACATAGGATTTGAAACACAAAAGAAATCTTTTGTTCATTTCTTTTGTGTTCTTTATTCCTTTTGTGGTTCAAAAAATTGCACCTAATTAAGCTTTCAAATCAACCTATCCTATTAAACTTCAAACCATCTTCTCCGCCTTCCTAATTCGAGCTTTCAAAGTATCTAAAAACTCAGGATCATCATCTAAACTCAATCCTTTTTTATAAATAGCTAGGGCATTTTCATAAACTACTTTAGCAGGTGCTGCTTCTCTTTTAATTAGTGCGTCTGCCCATTCGATATAGCCCCAAACCGAGTAATCTATTTTTTCATAGAAATCTTTTACCGCCTGCGTTCCTGCTTCATCATTCCCTATCAAAAAATTGGTTTTAATCAAGGTTCGTTGTAAATATTCCATCAGCGATTCATCAGAAGTTTCGGGGAAACGAGTTTTAAAGGCTTCGATAAATTCGATACGGTGTTCCAAACATTCTGGATGCTCTTTTCCTGCCAGCCCTAACTCCTCCCCTACTTCCCATATCCAACCACCCCAATCATAATCTTCTTCTCCTTGATTGTATTCTTCCACCAAAAGCATAAAATCTTGGTAAGATTCGGGTGCATTTTTGTGGAGCATTTCCCATGCTTTAATAAAATGATTACAACAGGCTTTGGCATCTTCTTCATTCCGCTTTTCAAAGCCTTCTTTTATCCAGTTATTTATCTCTTTTAAAGTTGTTGTTTCTAGCATTTTATATTGCTCAATTGTTGATAAAAGTTAAAACAAGTAATGAATACAGAACAAAAATAGATAATTTCAAGGGCTTTGCCACTCTGACTTCATTTTTTAATATAAGAGGAACTAGAAAAAAAGCTATTATCAAAAATTATACGCCTATCTTTGTCCCATGCGGAATCACAGCTCCTTTTTTCACAACAATGATTCCAGCTTTAATACAATAAGTAGCTGTTTCTTCATCAGGCAATTCAACTCCTCCTCTAATATGGACGTTATTACCAATACGACAATTTTTATCTACTATTACATTTTCTAATATACTATTACTGCCAATGCCCATTGGAATACCGTTATCGGCTTTCAACTCCTCCATTTCATCAATCGTTTCAAAATAGTCATTTCCCATGATAATAGCTTTCTGAATAATCGTTCGATAACCAATTCGGGAACGAATACCGATGATGGCATTTTCGATTTTGTCTGCTTCAATAATACTTGCTTCCGCTATAATTGCTCGGCGAAAATAGGCCGCTAAAATTTTAGAAGGCGGCAGCATCCGAGGACGAGTATAGACAGGATTATCACTATCAAATAAATTGAATTGAGGGATATGGCTAGATAATTCTATATTAGCTTCAAAGAAGGATTGTATATTTCCAATATCCGTCCAATAACCATCATATTGATAACTTGCTACGCTATAATTGGTTGTAATCGCCTTAGGAATGATTTCCTTACCAAAATCTGTGGCATCTGGATATTCACTAAACAACTGCTTCATGGTTGTTTTATTAAATAAATAGATACCCATTGAGGCTAAATAATGCTTGCCGGCATCTTTGTCTTTCTGTGGGACCTCCGATTGCCACTCCGGCAAAAGAGAAGTCTCTGGCTTCTCAATGAAGGAGTTAATATAACCTTTTTTGTTTACCTTCATGATACCAAATGCCGGGGCATCACGATCATTTACTGGAATTGTGGCAATCGTAACGTCCGCTGCTCTTTCAATATGATATTTTACAAATTGTTCGAAGTCCATTTGATACAATTGATCTCCAGATAAAATCAACAGGTAATCAAAATCATGGTTGATTAAATGAGGCATACATTGCCTCACCGCATCTGCTGTTCCCTGAAACCAATTTTCATTGGTTCGGGTTTGTTCCGCGGCTAAAACATCAACAAATCCATTACTAAAAGCATCAAAATGATAAGTATTCTTGATGTGCTGATTCAAAGAAGCAGAATTGAACTGCGTCAATACAAACATTCTCGTCACATTAGAATTTAAACAGTTAGAGATGGGAATATCTATCAAACGATATTTTCCTGCTATCGGAACGGCTGGTTTGGAGCGTTGCTCCGTTAGGGGAAAAAGTCTAGTTCCCG
The DNA here is from genome assembly GCA_964392805.1 of uncultured Saprospiraceae bacterium. Lineage (GTDB taxonomy): Bacteria > Bacteroidota > Bacteroidia > Chitinophagales > Saprospiraceae > JAFMDF01. The sequence goes on along the minus strand of CAYMSC010000030.1, from coordinate 22,182 downwards.
CTCCTCCACCCAATATCAAAGCGACCATTTTTATAGTCTTGTCTATGCCGGGGATTCTTCTACCAACAATAGCGGTAGAGTTTAGGTTTCTCGTTTGTTTTTTTGCCATATTTTTTATAATAATAAATACTAATTCGTCAAAGCAATCAGCGAATCATATAAATCTACATATTGTTTCGCAGAATTTTCCCAAGAAAAATCTACTTGTGTAATGCTTGTTCTAATGCTTTCAAAAGCTTTCTTATTTTTATATAAAGTTGCTGCTCGTGCCAAGGCATTGGTGGCATCATCTACCACTAAATGCGTAAATTGAATTCCTCTGCCATTAGGTTCACCGATGTCTGTTACGGTATCTTTTAATCCACCAATTGCTCTAACTATGGGGATGGTCCCATATCGCATGGAATACATCTGATTAAGTCCACAAGGCTCCACTCTGGAAGGCATCATTAAAAAATCAGACCCTGCATATAATTGATGGGCTAATTGCTCATTATATTCTAAGGCGACATTGACAAAAACTGGATATTTTTTTGCCAATAACTTTAACCGAAAATGGATGAGCGGCTCGCCTGTTCCCAAGATAATAAAGGTTGCTTTATGTCCTTGTCCTATAAACTGTTCAATCATCGGTGCTAATATACCCGCGCCTTTTTCTCCTGCTAACCTGCCAATGAAGGTAATTAATGGTAATTTGTTTTGAATCGTAAATTTAGCGTTTAATGCCTTTTTATTTTTTGCTTTAAATGTTTTTAAACTTTGCTTTAAATTTTCTGCAATCAACGGGTCTGTTTTTGGATTCCATACTTGTATATCTATTCCATTAAGAATCCCTTTAGATTTAGTGTGTTCTTGCTTTAATAAAGGGGATAAGTTTCCAGAACTAAGCTGTAATTCCTTCATATAGGTGGGGGATACGGTCGTCAATCGCCAAGCGCATTTAATAGCAGTTGCTAGAGGATTAATCGCTCTATCCCAATCTAAAATCCCTCCTATTCTTCCATCAAACAAAGGTAAATTTTGTACACTTTCCCAACCAAAAGTGCCCTGGTATTCTGCATTATGAATCGTAAAAACAGAAGGTATTCTTGCTAAACGGTTGAAATCAGGACAATGCTTCATCATGAAAGGTACTAAACCCGTATGATGGTCATGACAATGAATCACTTGAGGCAAATCAGCTAATTGTGCTACCCAATGTAAAGTAGCTTGTTGAAAACATAAACTACGCTCGACCTCATCTTCAAATCCTTTCCCGTTTTCATCTAAATACACACTTGGTCGGTCGTATTTACCAGGTATATCTGCCACATAAAGTGGAAAATCTAATGTCCCTCCTTCTAATTTTTGAATACTAAAAGAAATGCTTGTTTTCCACAGCAAAAAATCCCCTTTAAATACTTCTTTCCATTGTTGAGCAACGATCCATTTTGTTTTATATTTAGGTAGGATTACTGCCGCAGGACAATCTGAAACAATAAGATACTTTGGTAATGCTCCTGCTACATCTCCTAAACCACCAGCTTTAGCAGCGGGATAACATTCTGCACTTACGTGAAGGACTTTCATAAAGTTAGTAGTATTTTGGTTATTTCTCTTTTATTTTTTAAAAAATTAATTCTCCAAGTCCTTCTCTAAAAATTTCTGGTTCCCCATTCACCAAATTGACAACAGTCGAAGGCATGTTGCTTCCATAACCACTATCAATAAAAATATCTACTTTAGACTTGAAATCTTCATAAATTTCTTGTGGGTCTGTAAAATATTCCAGTATCTCATCATCTGACCGTAGAGACGTAGTCAAAATTGGACGACCTAAGCCCTCCACAATCGCTAGTGGAACAGGATGTTCTGGAACTCTGACCCCAATCGTTCTTTTCTTATTTTTAAATAACTTCGGCACTTCATTATTAGATGGTAAAATGAAAGTAAAAGCCCCAGGTAAATTCTTTTTGAGAATTTTATAAGTAGGATTATCAATCGTTTTTGTATAACTCGCAATCTGTCCAATATCTTTGCAGATAAAAGAAAGATTTGCTGTCTTATGGTCCAAATCTCGCAGGCGACATATTTTTTCCACCGCTTTTTGATTATTAATATCACAACCTAATCCATAGACGGTATCGGTTGGATAAATAATAACCCCACCATTCTTTAGTATATCTACAATTTGGTGGATTTTTCGCCACTCCACATTACCAGGATTAATTCTTAACAACATAGCCTAGAGATTTATTTAAAACGCTAATATCAATTATTTTTATTCAATTTGCCGCATTCACTACAAATAACCTATAATATCTTCAACAAAAAGAGAAGAATTTCGTAATTTCATAAGCATTTCTTTGCAAATATTAAATTTTCAGCTAGAGCTGCCTCTTTCTTTACAAAAGGCTGCCCACTGAATTCAATCATTAAAATTATAGTCACATGAAGTCGATTCCTACATTTATTTTTTTATTAGCAGCTCTTTGTTTAACAATCGGCTGTTACGAAAACAAAACTGCTCCTAAATACCCTATTGAGGGAGCTGTTGATTTAAACCAACCTGCTCCAGCAGCAACAGGAGTTAATCCGGGCGTAAAACATTATACTTGTTCTAATAATTGTGCAAATAGTGGTGGCGATGCCGCAGGCAACTGCCCAGTTTGTGGTAATGCCTATGTTCACAATGATGCTTATCATAATAATACAGCTGCTCCAACACCTAATCCAGCAGCAGGTGCAGCAGGTGCAACTACTACACAAACCTCTACTTCTACGGTCAATTTTACCGACCCTAATTCTACCGAACCCGCTCAAAATGCGGATGGCGTATGGCATTATACCTGTGGTGCAGGGTGTGAAGGTGGTGCGGGTGCAGCAGGAACTTGTGCCTCTTGTGGTGGTGCATTAGCTCATAATTCAGGATACCACTAACAAATTTAATACTGGATGCTAGATTAGGGGTGTTAAGAAAAAAAAATTAAACTTCAACAACAAAATCAACTTCAACAACAAACGAGAATTTGGCTAATTTTAGATTGAGGTTGGAATTGAAGTTGAGATTAATTTTTTTAGAACCAATCACCCCTAATCTAGCATCCAGCATCAACTCTCTTCTATAAATTTTATCAAGTTTTCCAAATTCCAAGCATCCGCTAATAAATGGGTACCGATTTGAGTTCGACAAAGCCCAGTCAAATAAGCCCCACTTCCTGCTAGTTTTCCAAAGTCATAAGCTAAAGACCGAATATAAGTGCCTTTACTGCAAGAAACCCTAAAATCTACTTCTGGCATTTCGACTCTCGTAAATTCAAAATCGTAAATAGTTACAGGTCTTGGTTTTACTTCTATTTTTTTTCCTTTTCTAGCCAATTTATACAAAGGCTGTCCATCTACTTTAATCGCTGAAAACATGGGTGGCAATTGTTCAATTGGACCTATAAATTCTTCTCTGGTTTTATCTAATAACAAATCATCAATATGAGCGGTAGGATAAGTTTGGTCTTCGGCTGTTTCAACATCATAAGAAGGGGTCGTCGCTCCTAATTTTAAAGTACCCGTGTAGGTCTTTCCCATTCCTTGAAAGGTGTCCAATTTCTTGGTAAACTTACCGGTACAAATAATCAATAGACCTGTCGCCTTAGGGTCTAAGGTTCCCGCATGCCCTACTTTTATTTTTTTGACTTGCAGCTTTTTACGTAAGGCCCAACGAATTTTATTCACCACATCAAAAGAAGTCCAATCTAATGGCTTATCAACTAATAAAGTTGCTCCAGCCTGAAAATCGTATTTTTCCATATTTCTATTATAATTACCTCAAATGATAGAATAACATTAATTTGAAGTAGACTACTTGCCGATTTAAAAAAAACAAAAATAGTTTTATTACTAGTTTATTGTAGGAAAACTGTAATATATTATTGTCTTTAGTGCAGATCAAGATAATTTTCTAAGATTAGGCAGAAACTACCTAAAAATTCTCTGAATTTAAAAAATCATCTTCTTTTTAGGATTATGTGATATATGTCACAAATTGGTAAGTTTAATTAATCTAACTTGGAAGAATCCGACTCAAACTAATCGTTACTTAATTTAAAAATATACCACTTCACTAATATTAATTAAAATTTTTCTAATACTAACTCATTAGTATTGATATATTGGTTATGTCTATATAATGAGCATTAGAAAACAATAGAGAGAATCCACATAGTGAAGTGGTTTTTTATTTTCCTTTCCTGACTATCATCTCCGCTCCTTTTTTCTTACTTTTGGAATGTTCCCATTTTTATAATCGTGGTTCACGGATAAATCATTAATGAGTTTATGAAAACGCCTAAATATACGCTACCAATAGAAAAAGAAGAAAATATCAAAATAACAAAACCAATGGATACTGCTGTTGGTATAACTGCTGTTACTTCTTCCTTTGCCAACGGTTTTGGTCAAATGGATTGGATAAGATGTTCCAAAGCTTTTTTAAATCTCAACCAAACAAAAGGATTTGATTGTCCTAGTTGTGCTTGGCCCGACCCCAAACCTAGTGGTCGTTCCAGTATAGCTGAATATTGCGAAAATGGGGCTAAAGCCGTTGCAGAAGAAGCAACAGATGCTAGAGTCACTCCCAATTTTTTTGCCAAACATAGTGTGGAAGAAATGAACAATTGGTCAGAGCGAAAATTAGGAAAAACAGGGCGCATTACCCATCCAATGATTTTGAAAAAAGGAGCTAGTCATTATGAACCTATTAGTTGGGAGGATGCTTTTCAACGTATCGCCCAAAAACTCAATCAACTAAATTCCCCTGACGAAGCGGTGTTTTATACCTCGGGACGAACGAGCAATGAAGCTGCTTTTTTATATCAATTATTTGTCCGACAATTTGGGACTAATAATCTACCTGACTGCTCTAATATGTGCCATGAAGCAACGGGAAAAGGTTTGTCTAAAACGATTGGTATTGGAAAAGGAACGGTCAAATTAGAAGATTTTTATGTGGCAGATTTGATTATGGTCATTGGGCAAAACCCCGGCACTAATCATCCAAGAATGCTGTCTGCTTTGCAAAAAGCAAAACAAAAAGGGGCTAAAATTATTACGGTCAATCCTTTGGAAGAAACTGCCTTTAAAAAATTTAAAAATCCGCAAAAACTGAGTGGCTGGATTGGTAGTGGCACTCAAATTTCTGACCTCTTCTTACAAGTCAAAGTTAAAGGGGATGTTGCTTTATTAAAAGCGATTATGTGTGTCTTATTGGAAATGGAAGAAGCAAATCCCGGTACTGTTTTTAATCAAACATTTATTGAGCAACAAACAAAAGGTTTTGACACACTAATCGCAGACTTGAAAACACAAGACAAATGGGTTTTGGCAGATGCCGCAGGTATTGCCATCGGCGACATTCAACAAGCAGCGGAACTCATCCAAGCCAATAAACGCATGCTCATTTGTTGGGCAATGGGCATTACTCAACACGAAAATGGGGTGCAAAACGTGCAAGAAATTGTCAACTTACTTTTATTAAGAGGAAGCATCGGTATTCCAGGTGCAGGTGCTTGTCCTGTACGTGGCCATAGCAATGTGCAAGGCGACCGTACTATGGGTATCTGGGAACATTTGAAACCTGCCTTTAAAGAAAAATTAGAAGCTAATTTTCAGTTTGAAGCACCAAGTAAAGTCGGCTACAATGCCGTGCAAGCCATTCAAGCCATGCACGAAGATAAGGTGCGGGTGTTCTTTAGTATGGGTGGTAATTTATTGCTTGCCGCTCCAGATACAGAATATACCGCAAAAGGAATGCGCAATTGTGATTTAACGGTCATGGTTAGTACTAAGCCAAATCGAAATCACTTGGTCACAGGCAAAGAAGCGATTATATTACCTTGTTTGGGTCGAACGGAATTGGACCAACAAAATACAGGTAATCAATTTGTGAGTGTAGAAAATTCTATGGGTATCGTCCATAAGTCGGAAGGCGTGCTGTCTCCTGCGTCCGAACATTTGCTGAGCGAACCAATGATTGTCGCCCAACTAGCTGCTACTACCTTAGCAGAAAATACTAAAACCGAGTGGATTACTTTAGCAAGTAATTATGACCTAATCAGAGATAAAATTGAAGCTTGTATCGCTGGTTTTGATAATTATAATGAACGGGTTCGACGAAAGGGTGGTTTTTATTTACCAAATGGACCAAGAGAACAAAAATTTACGACCGCTGACGGCAAAGCACACTTTACGGTTAATCCCGTACCCGATAATACCTTGAAGGCTGGCGAATTGTTAATGACAACCATCAGAAGTCATGACCAATTTAATACCACTATTTATGGCGATGATGATCGCTACCGAGGTATTGCTAATGGCAGAAGAGTCGCTATGATGAACGCCGAAGATATGAAAGCGGCAGGGGTTACACAAGGCGATTATATTGATTTGTATAGCCATTTTAATCAAGTAGAACGGATGGCACCGCATTTTATGGTGGTTAAATATAATATTCCTCAAGGTAGTATTGCGACCTATTTTCCCGAAGCTAATGTGCTGGTGCCAATTGACCAATATGATAAGAAGAGTTATACACCTGCTTCTAAGTCGGTGGTGGTGACGTTGAAGAAAGCCTAATTGGTAGCACAAACTTTAGTTTGTTCGGGACGCTGACCTTTAGGTTAGCCAACCTTAATTAAACATGGGGTTGTATAAAAAGTCTCAATTTTAAAAAAATCATCTATGTAATAAAAAAATGATGGTTAAGATTGTTTGATTGTTAAATTGTTGTTTGTCAACATCATACAACAACAATCAAGCAATCTAGCCATTAAACAATCAAAACATTAAGCAAAATTTACACATGGTAATAATTTGAAATATAGGACTTTTTACACAACCCCGCTACCAGTTAATTAATCAAATCATCTCCTAAAATTCGCTTGGTTACTTCCGATAATCGACTTCGGCTAATGGGTATTAATCTATCTTTAATTTTGATGTGTCCATCCCCTAAAGTCTGTACTTTTTCTAAATTGACAATAAAGGATTTATGAACTTGTAAAAAAGTACTCGTTGGCAATTCTGCTAAAGTATGTTTTAAGGTTAATAGGGTGGTAAACTTGCCTCGTTCTGTTTGCAGCGACACATAGTTTTGCATGCTTTCCACATATAATAATTCGTCAAACCGAATCCGTTCTATTTTGCCATTACACTTAATAAAAAAATGTTCTTTAGTTGCCGTTTTATTAGGTGTACTAATAGGTGATTGTTGAGTACTTTGCATTAATTCATATTGCTTTTTAGCCTTAATACAAGCTTTCAAAAAACGCTGAAAAGTAATCGGTTTGACCAAATAATCTAGCACATCTAATTGATAGCCTTCCAAAGCAAAACTGGGATAAGCTGTCGTGATAATTACCAAGGGAGGATTATCTAAAGATTTCAAAAAATCCAGCCCATTTAATTTGGGCATTTGAATATCTAAAAACAGTAAATCAACTGATTTGTCTTGCATGATCGCTAAAGTTTCCAATGGATGCTCTGCAATTCCTTGCAAATTCAAAAAGTCGATGTCTGTTACATATTGTGCTAAACCTTCTCTTGCCAAAGGTTCATCGTCGGTGATAATACAGTTTATCATATAGTCGGTAGGTGATTAAGCTGTGAGGTTGTTTTTATTTCTTGCGTGGATTCCTTTGCCAATACTTCTAGGACTACGCTCAAATCTACCATATATTCGGTTGCCGTATCGTTTATAGAAAATTTGTGCCGATTCGGATATATCAATTTGAGTCGCTTTTGAATATTGACTAAACCAATCCCTCCTTCTTCAAATCCTTCGATGCCTTGGCTTTTATTTTTTTCTTTGCTATTGGCAATCCTAAATTGAAGTTGCTGCTGGTCATCAACCTTTAATTGAATATCAATTTTTCCATTTTTATTGCTGCTATGTTTAAAGGCATTTTCCATCAAAGGCATTAATAAAAGTGGCGCTATTTGCAGATTTTTTGTGTTTGTTGCCAAATCCCAATTTACCTTAAAATTTGCTCCTTTTCTCAATTGTGCTATATCTGCAAACTGTTGTAAATATTCAAGTTCTTTCTCCAATGGCACACGTGGACTATTGGCATCATATAACTGAAAGCGCAATAAATTGGAAAATCCTGCCAAGGCTTCTGCTGCGGTATCAGGGTCTTTTTTGATTAAAAAATAGATATTATTTAAAGCATTAAAAAGGAAATGTGGGTGGAGTTGAGATTTTAAAAATTTTAGTTCTGCTGCTAGCTTTTCTTTTTCTAATTGCTGGTTTCGATTTTCCATTTCTATTCGTTGTAATAGAAAATAAGGAATTATCAAAAAAGCAATACCAGAAAAATTACTCCAAAAAATAGAACCATTGAAGGCGTTTAAAAAGGTATATATGTCAGGCTGCCATTCACCAAATTCATTATAAATAGGAAATAGACTTGCTGTTAGAAGTATTGAAAAAATAACAATAGTTGAAAAAGTGACTATTATAAATTGCGGGTACTTCCCTTTATTATAAAATTTTGGTATCCACCAATCTAAAGTAACATAAGCCGTTCCTGCATTATGAAGGGTAAAAAGTAAATTAGTTAATATACTTCCCAAACTAAATCTATCTTCTGCAAAAATCAAATGATTTATCAAAAAATAAACACCCCAAAATATCCAATGCCATTTTCTATTTCCTTTTAAAAAATTCATACTACTAATATAAGGGATTCTATCTTTTTTACCACATTGAATTGACCAATGGTAGCAAACTACTGATAATCTGTAATAAGATATGGATTGCAGGCTATTAAACGGAATATCAATTGATGCCAACCATTCATCAATCGAATTTTTAAGGATTACAAAAAACGACTTGATTTGTATGGTACTTATTCGACAACCATTTTTCATCTATTAAAATACCGATGAAAAAATAAAAACTAAAAATATGAAAGTATTAATTAATTCTTCAATTCTCCTTTTTTCTTTATGCCTTCTTACTAATAATGTGTCTGCGCAAGTAATAAACACAGAAAAAATAGAACAACAATTTTTCAACGCTTTTATAAAAAATAGTATTCCTGCTTGGAAAATTTCCCTAAGTCAACTGGAAAATAACCAAGATGAATCTTTAAAGTTATTACTAGCCAAAAGCTATTATGGTGCAGCAGGTACTGGTATGGGCAACCAAAATGAAGATTTTGCAGCTAAAATGCTCGACAAAGCAGCTATTCTAACTAAATCAATTTTGGAAAAAGATAAAAAATCTGCGGAAGCCAACGCTTTATTATCGGCTGTCTATGGGATGAAAATAGCATTATCTCCCATAAAAGGGATGTTATTAGGTAATAAAAGCTCGAGTGCCGCAGCCAAAGGTGTAAAATTAGCACCAGAAAACCCTTTTACTAATTATGTCCAAGGCACCAATCTTTATCACACTCCTGCTATGTTTGGTGGTGATACCAAAGAGAGTCTAAACTACTTCGAAAAATCTAAAGTTTATTATGAAAAAAACGCTCAAACAAAGAGTTGGGAATATTTAAATATGCTAGCTACACTTGGTCAGGCTTATCATAGCGAAAAACTGTATGAAAAAGCGAAAACTACCTATGAAACGGCGTTGAAAGTTGTCCCTGATTTTGGCTATGTCAAGTATGTACTATTACCCAGAACAGCGAAAGCGTTGGCTAAGCTAAAGCGCGCTTAATTAAAGCTAAAAATTAGTACCGTTTTCGGCGGTGTGTCAAAAGTAAGGCTACTTAGTGGTGCGAGGCTAGAGCCTCGCGCTAACCAAGCCTTACATTTGGTACTCCGCCCAGTTTTTATTTAAACTTTAAAATTGTCCCAACCTATTATGAAAAAAGAAATCATCCGACTCTTCTTCTTCCTCCCTTTATGGTGTGGTGTAAATCTACTCTCTGCACAACATGCTCTTAAAGGTATGATAACAGACACACATAATAGAGAATCCTTAATTGGTGCAAACATCTTTCTAGCATCCGATTTTTCTATAGGCAGCCAAACAGACATTGATGGTCAATTTAGCTTCAATGTACCTGAAACAAAAGGTACTTTAATCATCTCCTACATTGGCTATGAAGATTTGACGGTTGATTTTGAAACGACCAATCCATTGATTATCAAATTAACCCCCAAAGCTACTACGATTGAAACAGTGGTGGTCAAAGGCAATAAATTAACGGGACAAGTATTTGCCGTCGAAAAGATTAGTAAACTAGATATTTATCTAAATCCTAGTTCCCAAGCAGACGCACTTAAAGCGGTACAATCCAATCCAGCTTCCACGACTACAGATGAAACAGCGAATGTTAGTTTAAGAGGCAGTCCAGCTAGTGAGACGGGCGTTTTTTTAAATAATGTCCCTTTGAATGATGTTGTTCGATTAGACCAATCTAATGGCGTCGGTCAGTTTAGTATTTTTAATACCAGTACCATCGAGTCTGTTAATGTTTTTGCTAGTAATCCCCCCTTGGAATTTGGTAATGCTACTTCCGGAGTCGTTGCCTTATATACAGATGATAAATTACCAGAAACGGCGAATTCTATTAGTCTAAATTTAGTAGGCATAGGGCTTTCTTTCAGTCGAAAATTGGGTAAAAAAACATCCGTTACTGCTTTTTCTAATTGGAATACCCCTTATTTTTTAAAAGCAATAAATCCTACTGGTTTGGAAGATTTAACATCATTCAATACCTTAGATTTGGGGGTTTATGGCGTTCATCAATTTAATGCAAATTGGCAGTTAAAATTCTTTAATTATGCTTTTGACGAAAGTTATCGGTTTCAAACTCAATTCCCTTCTTTTAATGGAGAATTTCAACAGCAAAAAAAGCGCAATTTATCCATTATCAATTTAATCCAACAAAAGGAAAATATCCGTTTTGAATGGAATCAAGGGATTAACTTCTCGGATGCTAATTATCAAGTTGGTAATATTGATATTCACACGAAGAACTTTGATTATTTTAGTGGGCTTAATTATGCTTGGTATCCAAAAAACGGAAGTGTAAAGGTTGGTTTGAATACCAATGTTCATAAAATTGATTCCGAGGGATTCGTTCCCTTATTTAACAATGGTTTTTCGAGTGAACATCCAACCTTTGCTTTTATGGATAAACAATGGCTGATTATTCCCGAGGGCTTTGTTTATACGAAGTGGACTTTTCAAGAAAATTTGTCTCTTGGAATTGGTGGACGATTCCATCCAAAATTTGATAATTTAGATAGTTATGCCAGTTACCAAATGAACTTGGCATATTCGATTAAAGAAAAACATCAGGTCATTGCTTCTATTGGAGAATATCATAAATTTCAACTACCTAATAGCGAAACAGACCGTGTACAAAAATTATTTTCTAGGCAATATTCCCTAGATTATCAATTTAATTCAAGGAAATGGAAATGGAGTACAGCGATTTATCAAAAGGATAATTTAAGAGATAATACACCAAATTTAGTTCGAGGGGCAGAAATATATACCGCCTATAAAGGTCAAAATTTAAAATGGGGTATTAGTGTAGCCAGCATTCAATCTACCTTACAAAATGGCGAAAATAATATCCCTACGGACTTTGATTTGAGTTATTTTTTACGAACTACCTTGCAATATAAAATAGCTGGTGTTTGGGACATTGGACTAGTTTATTGGCAACGACAAGGTCGGTATTATCTACCCGTCAGCCAAAGCTATTTTGATGAACAAACTAATACTTTTGCCCCTATATTTGCTGCGCAACATGAAGGATTACGACTACCCGATTATCACCGACTAGACCTCAGTATTTCTAAAATTATTGGCTTACCTTTTGGTTCGGCAATTATATATGCCAATGCTAATAACTTATTCGATTTTAAGAATGTTCGAGACTATAATTATAATGAAGATTATAGCGAACGTTTTGCGGAATATTTGAATCGAAGAGTGGTGTTTTTTGGGGTGGTTTTGAATTGGGAGTAAACTTAGTTAATAATTGCCTAAATTTACCTCCATAAATTTATTAGGAAATCCACAAAATGAAACTTACAGCCCAAGCATTATACACCAAATTAGTTGAAGATTATAAAATTATTGGTCAAAAAGGAGTCATCAATTTTACACTAAAAGATTTAACAATTGCAGTATAAACCAAAGATTCCATAGGTAATTTATTACAAGAATGGCTCAAAGCTTGGTTCAAACAAAATGACATCTTTTTTAATGAAAATAAGAACACTCAAAGTTTTCCTGACTTTTATTTGAATGATACCGATTTAAAAGATGGGCTTTTAGAAATAAAGTCTTTTGATTGGAAAAGAGGACCAGGCTTTGATTTAGCAAATTTTGATTCCTATTGTAACTCCTTACTTACAGATGCTTATAGATTGGATTCGGATTACTTCATTTTTGCGTATGAACTAATTGGAAGCGAATTAAGTATCAAAAATGTGTGGTTAAAAAAAATATGGGAATTGGCCTGTTCTAGTGGAACTTATCCAATTAAAGTACAGGAGAAAAAGAAAATTATCTATAATTTAAGACCTTCCACTTGGTATTCTACAAGAAGTAAATTCAAACCATTCAACTCAAAAGAAGCATTCTTATCGGCGTTAAATAATACGCGTTATCAATACGCTCAAACTAGATTAGACAATTCGCATTGGTTGAGAAAGGTCTTAAAAAATTATGAAAGTCATACAGGCATAACCCTTACTGTTGATTGAATGCTATTTGCATATATTTCTGCGGCCCTATTTGCCACAGCTTCCATAACAGGCACAGCAACCGTATTACCTAACAAATCGAATGCTTCTTTTTCTTTTACGGGCATCTGATACCATTCTGGATAGCCGAAAAGTCTTAATCCTTCCCGTATCGACAATTTTCTCAAACCTTTTCCGTCCACCACTGCTATTCTTGAAACATCTGTGGCAACTAAGGTAGGAGCAATATCTTCTGGGTCTAAGATTTTATTAATTTCAAAGCTCAATTTCCCAGTAACTATATTATATCCTTTGGGCAGATTTTCATCAAAAGTTCTAAATTTTTTAATCCCTCCATTTTCCGTTACTTCTTGGACTAATTTTTTAGGATGCTCAAATTTCAAGTATCCTTTATTCACCAAATCATCTAATAGTATCTTTAATTTTTTATCGGGAAAAAAAGTGCTAATCTGTTCTAAGGTTAAGGGCATTCCATCCATCCAATCTATTCCATTTTCTTCTGCCCATTTTTTCCTTCTGCGCTCTTTGAATAATTTACTTAATAAATCTTTTTGCTTTACGCTTACTGCCCCTTTTATGCCTATATCCCAACTATGTATATTATTTTTTCCTCCTCTTTTATCTTTGATGGATTTTCCATAGAGTGCTTCAATAGGATAATTTTGTAATAATTTTTTTGTAAATTTTGTATTCGATGTTTCTAATCCTGACTCTAAAATAGTCTTTAATTTTGCTTGTTTTACGGGGAAATTAGTCAAATCTATTTCCTTATCTCTTGTTCCCACAATAAACACTCTTTTCCTAGATTGAGGCAAAGCAAAATCAATAGAATCAAGTAAATTATAAGAAACTTGATAGCCTAGTTCTCCTAACTTTAATAGGATGGTTTTCAAAGTACGACCTATCTTATCTTTTTTGTGCGCTAAATCATGTTTTATTAAGCCTTCCACATTCTCTAGTATGAAACCATATGGTTTTTTTGCTTCTAAAATTCGCTCTATCTCAAAAAATAGTGTACCTCTTGTATCTTGGAAACCAAATCGTTTCCCACTTGCACTAAAGGGTTGACAAGGAAATCCTCCTAATAAAAAATCGAAATCAGGAATCGCTTCATTTTCTACTTTAAAAATATCTCCAACAAAATTTTCGCCTGAAAAATTTGCCATCAAAGTTTTTATCGCATAAGGTTTTATTTCAGAAGTCATCACACATTCCGTCTCAAAACCATGTTTTTTAAAAGCATTTTCAAACCCCAATTTCATGCCTCCCATTCCTGCAAATAAATCAATAAACTTAACTTTTATATTTTGCATTTTTTGATTTTGTTTGGTAACTCACTACTGCTTCGGCGGCAATGCTTAATGTACTTTTCTCTTTTCCTAAAAATAATTGATTACAATCTAAAACGTATAGACATTGTAAAAGAAAAGCTGCACTGAAAGTGCCTCGACTTATTTTACTATCAATACTTGATTTAGTCTCCTCTATGCCTAATTGATTTAGTTTCAATGCTAGCACCTTATGGGATATTCCTTTTCTTATTAACTCTGACTTTAATAACCTTTTTGCTTTAAGTTTCCAGTCATCCATAAATAGATATTTTTGCAAATATGCAAAAATATGGTCGGATATGAAAAAAATATCATTCATTTAAAACAAAAAATATTTTTTAATATTTAAAAACACAAATATTACTACTGCGCTCTATTAAAAATACTAACCCCTTCCTTTATCGTTTCAACCACCGAAATATCTTTAATCTTATCCGCTGCCACCGTCAAAGGATTCTCCGCTAAAATGACAAAATCAGCCAGCTTCCCAACTTTTATCGACCCTTTTAAATCCTCTTGTTTGTGTTGATAGGCAGAATTAAGGGTAATCGCTTTTAATCCCTCATAAGGCGTCAATTGCTGGTCTTTGCCAAGGGTGATGCCACTACGAGTTGTTCGATTAACTGCAGTCCCTAATAATAATAATTGGTCGATTGGTGTAATGGGGAAATCGGTATGATTGGTACAAACAATTCCCATATCCATTGATGCCTTCAAAGGACTCAAAAAAGAAGCTCTTTCTTCTCCTAAATTGTTTAAATGCGTATCCCCCCAAAAGAAGGCATGGTTGGAAAAATAGGCAGGTATCATTTTGTGTTTTTGGTATAATTCCAATTGGTCAGGACGGACAAACTGAGAGTGAATGATAACACTTCGTAAATCGTCAGGAACACTTGTCATCGCATCAATGACCGACTGATGGGTATCTAAAAATAAGTCGATAGCCCCATCTCCATTTGCATGCGTGTATAATTGAATCCCTGACTCATAGCACTGTTTCATTACGCCTGCCATTTGTTCCTTCGTTAGATTCGGGAAGCCTTTACAATCATGCGCACAGCCTGGCACTTCGGTCAAATAGGGTTTGCTAAAAAAAGCAGTCTTTCCTTGTGGGGAACCGTCTGATACTACTTTAACCCCTGCCAAACGAAGTCGGTTATTGCGCTTTCCAAAATCTTGCCCGTGATTGGTCAAAAATTGTTTCAATTCTAAAAAGCCAGCCAATACCTCTACATCTAATTTTAATTTGCCGATAGCAGCAGCTTTTTGTAATAATTGGTACGTTTTATAATTCGTAAAACCATCTTGTGCCGTCGTTATTCCATGAGAAGCGTATAAGTTTTGAACCTCTTCTAATAAGACCATCGACTGTTCAGGCGACGGTAAAGGCAGGCCTTTTCTAACCGCATAGACTGCTGTTTCTTGCACTAGTCCACTTGGTTCGTTAGAATCGGGTAGTCGAACAATCATTCCACCATCTGGATTTTTGGTCGTTTCGTCAATCCCTACTTTAGCTAAAGCAGTGCTATTGATAACTGCCATATGCCCCGATACATGCATTAAAAAAACAGGATTATTGGGGAAGGTTTCATCTAAGTCCAATTTGGTCGGATGCCTTTTTTCGTCCAATAAATCGGGGTCATAGCCCCAGCCTATTATCCATTCTCCTTTATCAATATTATTTATCTCTTGGTGGGTTTTTAATTTTTGTAAAATGTCCGAAATATTATTGACGGTACTGACTGGAGGGGAAGAAATATTGGCTTGTCCCAATGTGACCATACCCAACGAAATATGACTATGTGCATCTATAAATCCAGGTAATAGGGTTTTTCCCTGTAAATCAATAACCGTTGTGGAATCGCCTTGATGTAGGTCAACTAAAGAAGTCTCGCTAACGGCTAAAATCTTTCCATCTTTTACGGCAACGGAGGTCGCTTTATCTGCTTCTCCTTCCATTGTGATGATGGTTCCGTTGTGATAAATCTGGTCGGCTATTTCCCCTTTGGGTGTTGGTTGGCAGGCGAATAATAATGCAAGTAAAAATAGATTTGTGAATTGTTTGAGCATCTTCGTTTTGTCTTATCAGGTAGGTTTAGGTACCAATCGAATTCATCGGTATGAATTTGGTACATGGTGCACCTGTCCTTGATTAAAAAATAATAGGCACAAGATAAGACAAAAAGTCGATTATTTTGCTTTACTTTATAGACCTTATTCTATTAAAAATGGTTGGTAAGCTTTCTACATCTAAATCTTTAACTATTGAAAATTATCACAAAAAACACCGCTCGCTCCTTCGTTTTAGACCATCAATTGCCTGCTCCCAAAAAAGGAAAAAAGGGGGTTCTTGAAACAATTGAACATTTAGGGTATGTACAAATTGATACTATCTCTGTTGTCCAACGAGCGCATCATCATGTTTTATGGACAAGAGTGCCCAATTATCAGCCTGAGTTTTTACAAACACTTGTAGAGAAAGATAAAACAGTTTACGATTATTGGGCGCATGCCGCTAGTTTTCTACCAATGCGAGATTATCGGTTTAGTTTATATCGAAAATGGGAAAAGACACAAAAGGATAAACATTGGTACGAAAAAAATCCTAAAAATATGGCGTATGTGCTGGACCAAATCAAAGAACGTGGGCCTTTGATGTCCAAGGATTTGGATAAAGGCACTTTTGTCAAAAAACATGCTTGGGGAATTCCTCCAATTAAACAGGCATTGATGCACCTGTTTATGGATGGCAGCATTATGATTGTAGGTCGAAAAGGATTTCAGAAAATATATGACTTACCCGAAAATTTCTTACCAAATTCTGTCAATATAACCATGCCTACTAGGCCCGAATATATCGAACATATTATCAAAAGAGATATTGGAGCTCATGGTCTCATCACCAATAAATCTATTGGTCATCTCTTAAAAATTTCTATTAAAGAAAAACAAGAAATTTTAGATAAATTAATTAAAACAGGTGAGTTAACACCGCTAACTTTAAAAGGTCAAACACCAAATACCTATTATGCCTTTACCGATAAAATAGATAATTATACACCACAAAAACCTTCAAAAAAACTACACATCCTCTCCCCTTTTGACAATCTAATTATTTTGAGAAAACGAGTGGCCCAATTATTTGATTTCTCTTATCTTCTGGAATGCTATGTAACGGCAAAAAAACGAAAGGTAGGCTATTTTAGTTTACCTATTTTATATGGTAAAAATTTTGTGGGACAAGTAGATGTAAAAGCAGATAGAAAAACAAAAATTTTGTGGGTAAAAAATTTGGTTTGGGAAGATAGTTTGAAAAATCCAGCTAGTGTTTATGCCCCGTTTCTAAAAAAATTAAATGCGTTTAGGGTATTTAATGGCTGTGAAACCATTCAATCCGAAGTGGCTACTTTTGTTCCGCTTGCCAAAGATGCCAACCCATAGCCAATGCACATATCACAAGCCCTAAAAATTCTCTGGTTAACTCTATATGTGGCTTTTCAGCTTTCATGGACTGGGTAATAGAATCTGCACCCGTATTCAACCAATCAATAAAATCAGGTAATAAAATGCCCAAGCCTATTACACTACCTAATAGCCCAATTCGAATCAACCACGTCGGATATATTTTTACTGCTGCAAGCCCAGAAATCACCGCTATAAACAAATAAATACCTATCCATATCCAAGGGTCAGGGTCATTATATTGCGCAATAGCAAATAGTGTAAATAGTAGGGCGAGGACAATATTTACCAATTTCATGATGTGTGGGTTGTAGTATATAAGTGTTTTTCAATCGCAATTTAAAATTAACAAAAGTAAATAGTGTTAAAAAATTTATTCGTTTAAAATGGGTGTTTTTTATAAAATGAACCCAAATTGTTGGCTTTTTTAGGCAGAAATAAGAAAAAATTCTATTTTTTGTCCTTTTTTTCCTATCGCATACAACCTTACGATTTTATTTGTCGCTCTTTCTATTAACATGATAGTGAATTAAATCTAGGAATTTACGTTGTAGTTTAAACGTAGCTTTCTCCCAACAGATTCGGCTCACGACCTAGCACATTAAAAAAATCCGTCTGTAAACAAAAAAATGACCGACGCCCAACTCATTGAGCTGTGCCTAAATCAAGACCGTTTGGCACAAAAGGAATTGTACGACCGCTACAAAACAGCGATGTACACCCTTGCTTATCGAATGACCAATGATTTTGGCTGGGCAGATGAGGTTTTACAAGATGCTTTTTTACAAGCTTTTCGCTATTTACACACCTTTCGGCAAGAGGGTACTTTTGGTGCTTGGCTCAAAACAATCGTAGTGCGCACTGCTTATAAAAAAATAAAACGGACGGTTCATTTTGAAGCTCTTGAACAACATTCGCAGCAGCAAATTGATTGGAGCAATCAATTAGATATGGACTATTTGGAACAAGCCATTCAAGCCTTACCGGCAGGGTATCGGTCAGTTTTTATTTTGATAGAAATTGAAGGGTACACTCATCAGGAGACAGGCGAAATCTTGGGTATTTCTGCGGGTACATCTAAGTCTCAGTTATATCATGCTAAAAAACGATTGCGGGCTTTTTTGGAGAAACAGTAAATGATTTTATGGATAATGATTTAAATAAAAATAGTTTAAAAAAGGCAATCACCCGACTGCCTACTTATGAACCTTCCAAGGCAATTTGGATGGCTATAGATTCCGAATTGAACTTAACGGAAGGTATTGAGGCACTCCCTCAATACACGCCTACAGATGAGCTTTGGAAAAATATTAATCCGCAATTATCAACTAAAAAAACAAAACTATTTTCTCTAAAAAGATGGGCAATCGCCGCTACTATTTTATTATGCTTAGGTGTTAGTTTTTGGTTGTATCAACAGGCAAACGTCGCTCCATTGAGTTATGCGGTGGAAACTGTAGACGAGCAATTATTTGAAGCTGATTGGGATGAAGATGAAAACCTTTTTGAGGAAATTAATGCGATTTGTCAAACGAAAATTTATAGTTGTACTGTACCAGAATTTCAAATATTAGAAAAGGAACTACAGGAATTAAATGAAGCTAAATCAGACTTAAAACAAGCTATCAATAGCTTTGGAAAAGACACGGAATTAATCAGCCAATTAAGTAAAATTGAATTAGAAAGAACAACGGTTTTGAAAAAAATGATAGCAACTATCCTATGAAAAACATTATCAAATATACTTGGATTTTATTCTTCCAATTGTTGGCTTTCACTTGTTTGACTGCACAGCAGACCACCTTACATGTGGTTACCCAAACTATACAAAAAGAATGGTCTTGGAAACCTAATAAATTTTTAATTATCAATGGAGAAAATGCCATTATTACGGTCAAAACATGGGATAAAGATAAGATTCAGGTGAAAGCCGAAACAATTGCTAAACATCCCAAAAAAAGTATTGCGGAAAGAGATATAAAAGCCCAAAAAATTATTACTGAATATAGTAGAAAATCTATTGTATTGGGCAATCAATTGGTCTTAACAAAAGGAATGGATAAACCCGAATCCAACCTGAAAGCAACCTTTACAATTTATGCTCCCGCAGATTGTGCTTTACGAATTAAAAATAGATTCGGTAGCATCGAAATTGAAGGTATCAAAAATACCGTTTCTATCAATAGTCAATTCACAAAATTGAAGCTTAAAGCCGTAAAAGGGGAAATCAATTTGACGAGCAACTTTGGGGATATTATTGGAGAGGAACTAATGGGCGAAGTGATAATTGACGCCAATCGGTCTGATATTCAATTAGACCAACCATCTGGAAATTTCAAAATAAAAGCTAAATATGGTCTTGTTACTATTTTAGAAGATAAAACGCGCCAATTTGATTTAGATATTAAAGGGAATAAAACGAATGTTATTTTTATTGAGCCTGCTTTATTCGCCCATAATTTTCGACTTGCTACGGAGTTTGGAGAAATAAACGTACCCTTGTCTGCTGCCTTTAAATTTATTGAAAACTCTAAACAACGGAAAGAAGCCATACTCAATAAAATAGGGAATGCTTCGCAAATTTCTGTGGCGCTTTCTTTTGGGGATATTACTTTTCAGTAACGGAACGAAAACCATTTTTAAAACTAAAAATCTATCATTTTCAATTAATCCTTATGAAACACGTTTACTTATTTGCTCTATTTTTTATATTTTCTAATTTTCTTACCGCGCAATTAGATACAACTTTTCAATTAACTACGGAGGAAGCGAGTGGTTTTACTTCACCGAAAATTGTAGATGCGAAGAAACATGTCTTGAATTTATTGCAAGATGAAAAGTCCATTTTTCGCTTTGGTTTTGAGAGCTTATCTTATCCTAGTAATGATGAGTTTGGTTTAGAATTACCAATTGGTAATGGTATTTTCGTAAATTATGAACATCGGATGGCAACGGGCTTGTCGCTTAATTTTAGATTAAATTATCATAGATTTTCCAATGCTACCCTTTTTCAAAAAATAAATACTTTCTGGTTTGATTATTATTATGTTATTCACCGATTTAGTCTAGAATTCGAGCCTCGCTGGTATTTTTTAAAAAAGAAAGAAATACAAAATGGTAAAAGTGGTAATAATCTAAGTGGGCTTTATGTAGGAAATACTATTGGAATGCAGCATTGGCAAAGACCTGGGCTTATTCTTGTAACAACTGCTGATGGACGTAATTACGCACCTTATCTCAAAAGTAACTTTCAATATAGTACTTTAAGTATAGGTTGGCAACGGAGGTTTAGCAAAAAAGGATTTTTACATCTGCAATTAGGTGCAGGAATTCGCCATAATGAAGCATTTGATTTTCCCGTAGAATTACTAACACCAGACCGTAGGGCTTATTTTGAACAACTTCCTAAATGGCAATCCATCATAACTTATAAAGTAGGAATTGGAATTGCTTTGGGTAAAACAGAGAATACGCAAGTCAGCGAACCAATTTTTGAGTACCACAAAGAAGATTTGACCATGTGGAAACTAGATTTATTACCTATTTTTATTGGGACGGGAAGAAATACCGTATTAAATAAAATTAGTATCGGATACGAACAAGGGATAAAACAATTACCTTTTTCTATCAATACTAATCTTACCTATTTACATTATGGGAAACAGGATTATGCATCTTTTGGTAGATATTTAACACTACAAATAGCTCCTCGATTTTACTATAATTTATCAAAAAGACAATCGGTTAACAATCTTTCAGCTAATTACTTTTCTGTCCGCAATCAATGGGATATTCTTGATGATACTAATTTTGGTGATAACAAATATTCTTTTGCCCTACTTTGGGGGATGCAGCGCAGACTCTTTGGACAAATGTTTATTAACTATGAACTAGGTTATGAATTTGGAAATGAATTTATATTTGACAGATATTACATCAGCGAATTAAAAATAGGCCTAGCCTTTTAGCGATGCTTCACCTTAACAGATACTTTGCCACTAGCCGAAATAATATTCAAATAATAAACGCCTTCAGGTAAGCCAAATGGAAGTCTAAGTTTCTGCTTGTAGTCTCCTGCATTTCGCTTAGCATTGCGCGTATACTTCTTTATAATTCTGCCTTCGGTATCAGATAAATCAATTGTGATTTTTTCAGATTTGGCTAAGGTATAAGCTAAAGTAGTTGTTTTGTCTATTTTGCTAGGCACAAGTACTGTTTCCGCTACGCTTAACCAAGCATTTTCTTCATGGTCAACAATGGTGTTGGTATTTTCTATAGCAAAAACAGGGTCTAGTGATGCTGATATTTGTGCTTCTGTATAATTAGCTGATAGGATAAAAATTAAAAATAATGTGCTGACCTTTAATAAATTTGCAAAAGACATGTTGGTAATGTTTTATGTTTTAAAAATAGGAGGGGAACTAGTGAGTTATATAAAGGAGGAAAAGGAGTAGAAGGGAATTGTATTACAATAAATAAATACCATAAATCATGCCATTCTATGTAAAAAAAGCTTAATGTAACATATTTTTATTTTACAACTTTGATAGCAAACTGCCCATTCCCAGATGCTAGTCTTAGCAAATAAAACCCTTTTGGCAAATCATTAGGTAAGTCAATTGCTTGCTGATAATCGCCTGCTTTTTGAAGTTGATTTTGGAGGTAGGTTTTTAGGATT
>CAYMSC010000029.1:1752-27010 GCA_964392805.1 uncultured Saprospiraceae bacterium | reverse complement strand
TAACAACCTACAAGATAAAATTTGCCACTTGTAGCCAATTGATGGAATTTTAAACGTGCTCTTAAGTTATTTCAGTCTTCCAACTTGGCGCAATTTACTCTTTTTTCATTTTGCTAGATGGCGTAGCTATTTTCAAATAGGCATCTACATGTTCATTTGGAACAGCTACAGATAAATGATAATGTTTGATTTTCCAGCCATCTTTGGTTAATTCCAATACACCTGAGCCACGACAGACACCCATCCAAGTATCTAATGATTCTTCAAACCAAGCGGTTTCTTCATCATCAGATAAATAAAAACTTCGGTCAATTGTTTCAAAATCCCACGCGCTATCTTGGTCAAAATATTTTTTAGACCATGCCTTCATTTCGTCTCGGTGCCATTTCTCTGTGGCATCTGTACCTATATAAATTCCATCGGCTGCCATACTTCCAAAGAATATATCTTCGTCTGCAGTTGCTGCTGCTTTATGCCAATTAATCATCAATGTATTTAGGAAGGCTTGCAAGTCAGGCGTTTCTGTAATACAGTTTTGTTTACGTCTAGTGTCGGTAATATGAGCAATTTTCCAACCGTTTGCTGTGTTGACTACATGAAAAGCATTGACACCGCAATGACTCATTTTATCTCCGACATAAAAAGTATATTCTGTCCAAACGGAAGCTAAGTTGTCATCAACTCTTACTTTGTAAGACCATATTTTTTCATCATAGATTTCTTCGTGTGGTGTGCCGACAGATTTCACCCAACGGTCAATACTTCCTCCGCTCAATACTGGAACCCCTTCTTTATTTGTAAAGGAAGATTGGAGGTGCGCATTAGGATGAAGGACAGAACGTAACATTGTTGAATCTCCTGCTCTCATTCCATCGAATAGTGTTTTGATGGTTTGAATAACCTTTTTTTCTGGGGATAAAGTGGTTGCTTCCTGACCGGAAACGAAACTGGCGAATAAGAAAAATAGGCCGCTTATTAGAATGGATTTTTTCATAGCTATTATTTGTTTTTTTCTAAAAAAATAAGTCGCAATCCTTTGACTTTGGCAAAGTACAACATTTCTTATGAAAGACCTAAATAACAAAAGGCCACATAAGTAAAAACCTATGTAACCTTTTGTTAAACTTTATCATTAGAACGATTAATTTAAGCAAATGTACCAACTGCTTACTGCCAACTGCATTAGCTGCCAAAAATTTGCGCTAAAACTTGTTCTAATTGTACGGCTCGTAATTTACGAGCTATTATTCTTCCTTCTTGGTCTAGTAAAATTGTGTGAGGAATGGAGCTCACAGAATACATTTTTGCTACTTCATTTTTCCATCCTTTTAAATCACTTACATGATGCCATTCTAAACCATCTTGTTTGATAGCACGCTCCCAAGAGGCTTTGGTTCTGTCTAGGCTTACTCCTAAAATTTCAAAGCCTCTATGATTATATTTTTCATACAATTCTTTAACATGAGGATTTTCCTTTCTACATGGACCACACCAACTTGCCCAAAAGTCTACTAGGACAACTTTCCCTCTTAAATCGCTTAATTTTAAATCTTCCCCTTCTGGAGTTTTTTGTACAAAATCAGGTGCGACAGCACCATCTTCAAACGATCCTACACCATTGATTCGCTTCTTCAAAGGAGCCATTAATATTGGAAAGGATTGGTCGTATTTTTTGATTAATCTTTTGCCGTATAAGGTATAGTTCTTATGCTTACGCTCATCCAAACCTGCCACTATTCCAGTCAAAGCTAATTGGTAGGTATTAGTATTTGGGTTAATTTTACTTAAACGTTCATCTAAGTAGGATTGGTGCAATTCTTTGTCTATTCCAACACTACTCAAGGTGACGGCATATTCTTTGAATGCTTCAAAAACCCAAGGATTGTGATTGTAATAAGGGCTTTTAAAATCGGCGAATTGGAAAAATTGATTGGCAAAATAATCTACTTCTGTATAATAATTCTCTTCATTATTTTGATAGGATAAATAGGTGTTTATAGCTACTACTTCTCCAAATAAAGGATTTATTGCTTTGTATTTATTCAATAAGCCCATTCGTTTATCATCAATTTCACTTAGTTCGAATACTGCCATTCTTTGAGCTCCTTCGTCTGTTTTATTTCTTTGAATTTCTTCTAATTTTTTATTCATTTCTTGTTTCAACCCTTGTAGCTCTTCTTTTAATTTATCGTAATCTTGATTCATTTTAGAACCAACGATTACTTTTGTCAAATCATTACAAGTACCTTTTATTTTTACGTCTGACTCTTTGCCTAGAATGATAGGTTTTAATTGCTGAGGATTTTTTCCTAGGAAATAAAATTTAGCAGTAGCTTGTGGCATTTTAAATTCAAATACACCTGATTTGCGAACAGCTGCTTGCATTTTGCTAAATCCAAAGCCTTCAAATTGATATAGATAAAGGGTGTCTGTGGCAGTACAATCTTTTAATTCTACGGAGACTTTTACCTTTTTGCCAAAATCAGCAGGAACAAAGGCAACTAGTAATAAGCTAAAGGAGAACAGGAAAGTAAAAATTATTTTTTTCATTATAAATGGGATATTTGGATGGTTCTCGCCAATTTTAGTATAATTTGACGGTCTTCCTTTATAATTTATAAACAGTATCAAAATTGATACAAAGTTAGGAATTCTTTCTGATTGAAGTTGTTAATCAATGTTAACGTCTAAATCTTCTAATACACTTAATAATAATTGTAAATCTTCAAAAAATTCTCTTACCAACTCAAAACTTATATTAGATTGAAAAATATGAGGTTCTAACAAATCTTTAGGTTCTGTAACTGCTATAAACATCTTGCTGCCTATAAATGATACGTAAATTTCTTTTTCTGTTTGTTTTTTATAGTTTAAAATTGCGTTTTGCATTTCTCTAGATAAAATATTATTGATATTAGCATTTCTATTTGCCATGACAATAAAAGCATCTCGAAATTTTCTAGAGACGATGTCTCCTGCATTTCTACCTCCTATCTTATTAAATGCTTTGATGGTTCTAGATTGGTATTGGCTGAATTCTCTAGGTAAGATAATTATTTTGCCACCACCTGAATGCGCTCTGGAATTGAAGTTTCCTTGAAAGAACACGCCTTTAAAAATATAGTTTGACTTATTTCTAACTTTTGAAAATTCTCGGACATTTATTTCGGAAAATTCAAAGGTCATTTCTCGATAACTTCCTTTGATTAAATCTTCTCCCTTGTAGAAGGGAGCTGCGGTAGCAAATATTAGACTTGAGTTAAAAGTAGCTTTTGGAATTTTTCCTTTTGGCTCATAGGTTAACTTTCCATAATTCACCTCATCATCTATAAAGTCTAAAATTAGATTAACAATATTAGGTTTGAAGGTGATAACAAACTGACGAATTTGATATAAAATAAAAGTTATATAGAATCCTAAAAATCCTAAAAAAAATAAGGTTACCACTAAGATACCTACATATATATCTAGTATTGCTATTACAATTAAAAATAAAACGGAGAAAAATAATAGGAATAATAAACGCTTTCGCTTGCGTTCCATCCGTAGCAATTCTGGATGAATCGTATGATTATAAAATAAACGAAATTCGTGGAGGCGTTGCATGCTAGTAAGTCAATTTCGAGGTATAAATTAAGCACTTTATTACGATATACTCAATTTATACCCCGTTATTAGTTGGCACTCGGAGGCTGATTTGCTCGTTCATTCAAATAACTAGAAATTATATCATCAACAATATCTTTCAAATAGGCTTTCTTAGATTTTGCGATAGATTTTAGCTGCTCTATTTTTTTCTTTTCTAAAATAAAAGTAAGTCGTTTTTTCATAGGTCTACTACCCATTAACTCCTCTTTATTTTTTTCACTTGTACGACGAATAAGGGCATCTATACCTATCACGGGGCGCTCACTTCGCTTTTTGACTCTTGTATCTCTTTTAGTAGTTGTGGTAGGTGCAACAGTTTCTTTATACTCTTTATCTAAGGCACTATGAAACAACCCTTCTAAGTCAGAAGTAAAGTTTTTGGATGACCTCCTTTTGGTTCTTTTATTATTTAGTCTAGCCGTTTTGGCTTTGGTCTTTTCTTCTACTAATAAAGGGCGAATTCCTGGTAATTGGTCTTCACCACCAGTATCTCCGAAAAGACTTTCTAATCCTGCTTTAAACTTTTTTTTACTCACAAGTATAGGTTATTAATTTTTAAATATGCTCACTCTGCAATGATTGAATAATGTATCATTGAAAAAATGACTAAATTAAGCCTCTACTTGAGCAGTTCTTTCAATTATCTCTTTGCTTAATGCTAAATAATCTGCCGCACCAGGACTTTTTCTGCTATAAGCAAAAATGTCTTTACGTTGTGCTGGTGCTTCCGCTAAAGCAACATTATCTCTAATATAAGTGTTAAAGACCCGATTTCCGAAGAATTTTTTGATAGTCTCTACAACATCTCTATTCAATACCTTTCGATGGTCATACATTGTTGCTATTACTCCTCCTATTGATAATTTCTTATTCAAACGGAAGCGTACTTTGTCAATGATTTGTTTGATTTTTGTTAGTCCCTGTAATGCTAAAAATTCTGTTTGTAATGGAATGTAAACATAGGTACTACTGGTAAGTGCATTTAATGTCAGCAAGCCTAAAGATGGTGGACAATCAATGATGACATAGTCATAATCTTCTTCTACGACTTCTAGCAATTCTCTAAGAATATATTCTCTTCCAGCTTCATTTATCAATTCCATCTCCGCACCAGACAAGTCAAGTGTTGAAGTGATAACATCTAATCTTTCTTTTACTGTATAAGGTACTAATTCTGATTCTCCTCTTAAAGCCTCATAAATGGTTGCTTTTTGACGAGGAATACCCAATGAAAGCGATAAGTTCGCTTGTGGGTCTAAGTCAATTAACAAAACTCTTTTTCCTAATTCTACTAAACCTGCACCGATATTGATGGCACTTGTAGTTTTACCCACGCCTCCCTTGTGGTTTAGTAACGAAATAACTAATCCCATGTTAATGATTGATATTGGATGAATAAATGGTAAGAATATGTTATTCTCACAGTATGTGTTTTTATTTCTCTGACAAATGATAGAACCGATTTGATTTTAAATTTCTTTTCCTAATGGAAAAGAAAAAATTGGAATTAAATCGACACTTTTGAAATTTATTAAAGAATTAAATTTAAAAAAAATTAGCTATTTTGATAACAGAGTGCTATCTAAATTTTTAATTATTTTTGTGTGTGTAGTTTGTTTGATACAATGATATATCTCTTATTCGTACAAATATATTGAAAAAAT
Source organism: uncultured Saprospiraceae bacterium (assembly GCA_964392805.1). GTDB lineage: Bacteria > Bacteroidota > Bacteroidia > Chitinophagales > Saprospiraceae > JAFMDF01. The sequence goes on along the minus strand of CAYMSC010000029.1, from coordinate 21,698 downwards.
AGAGAACTAATGCAAATCCGTATAGATTATTCAATATACAGAAATTTTGCCATAAAAAGAGGATTCCTTTTTTATTCTTTAAAAAGAAGTGATTTTATTTTTCTTAAATGACTTTTTTTTTGAAAAAATGCTATTTTGTTTCTTGATAATCAACTATTTAACTTCAAATTAGTAATAATTTTTATTTGTTTATCTATTTTATGAAATTATTTTAAAAAATAAAATATTTATAGAATTTGATACTTTCTTTCTGAATATACGTCCAAACATAACTTCTTAAATATTGGCAAATAGAGTAAATACTGCTTTTTGCTTTTAAAAGGTGTATTTTTGCGCCCATATTTTTATCAATTGACCACAATTTTTTGCGCATTTGTAGTTATTTTTTGCAAGTGCTTTTTTTATAACGTCTTTTGTCAATTCAATCTTTATAAATAGCTGTACTAAGCAGTAGTAATCATTTATGGAACAAGTATTATTTAACCTAGCCATTTTTGCAGTTAGTTTATTTTTTTTACTAAAAGCTTCTGATTTCTTTGTGGAAGCAGCAGAAAAGATAGGTTTATCAATGGGAATCCCTCCTTTTATTATTGGTGTGACAATTGTTGCTTTTGGAACTTCTCTTCCTGAGTTAATTTCTTCTATCGAAGCTGTCCTAATTGGTGATTCTAAAATCGTTATTGGAAATGTCGTTGGTTCTAATATCGCGAATATTGCTTTGGTTTTAGGTTTAGTAGCTGTTGTTGGCAAACAGGTTAAGGTCAATGAACATATTATGAATGTGGATATTCCCATTCTAGTAACATCGGCTTTTTTACTATACTTTGTTGTTTATGACCAAGAGGTTACCCTATTTGAAGCTTTTATCTTATTAGTAGCACTTGTTATTTTTTTAGTCTACTCTTTAAATAATGATGATGGCGAAGAAACAGAAAAAATAGCAGTTAGCTGGAAGAGCTATGCTATTTTAGCAGTTGCTGGGATTGCTATTAAATTTAGTGCAGAATATACGATTAAGAGTGTTATCGAATTATCAAAATTATTGAACATTGGGTCAGATGTTATTGCTGCTAGTGTAGTCGCATTAGGAACTTCTCTGCCTGAGGTCTTTGTGAGTTTAGCAGCTATTAAAAAGGGAAAAACCGATATGGCTGTCGGCAATATCTTAGGGTCTAATATATTTAATACCTATGCTGTAATGAGTATTCCCGCCTTTGTTGGAACTTTAGTAATACCTGATAATATTCTTGAATTCACTTTGCCTTTTATGCTTGCCTTGACTATTGTGTTTGCGGTCATGTGTATTTCCAAGAAAATATCTCGTTGGGAAGGCATGATGCTATTATTGTTCTATGTGCTTTTTATGGTTCAATTATTTACTTGATTTATTACTTCGATAAATTCACTTAACATCATTCCCGTTGCTCCCCACACAACTTTATTATTTACATCAAAATAAGGCACATTCTTTACTCTGTAATTTTCTCCAAATTGCATAGGCTTATATTTCAACGTTTGAGGTGCTATTAAGTCTGCTAAGGCAACTTCTACTACTTCTGCTACTTCTCTTTCTTGTCGAATAAATGTTGGTTCATAATCAAGATATCCAACAAAGGGGAATACCTGAAAATTACTTGCAGGCACATACAAAGAGGTTAACGCACCTAATATAATTACATCGTCTGACAAAATACCGATTTCTTCCTTAGCCTCTCTTAAAGCACCCGCTTGTTTGGTTTTATCTGAAGCCTCTAATTTGCCGCCGGGAAAACTCATTTGACCACTATGTTTGTCTCCTTTGGCGATTACTCTTTGAATTAGTGGTAGGTGTAATTTTCCATCTTTGGGATACAATAAACATAAGACGCTTGCCAATCTAACACCTTCTGGAACTGCTTTTTTTTTGTAAGGCATCCGAGTGCTAGTAGCCATTTTATATTGGGCTTCTTGGCCTGGAAGGGGACGTTGTAATTGCTCTCTTATTTGTGATATGGTAGAAGTTGTTGGCATATTATTATTTCTTAGATAATCTATTCTGCTATTCTAACGTAGAAAAGTATTCAATTAGTTTTGTATAAACAACTTGTAGCATATTTTTTTATTAAGTTTTTTTGTAAAACTTTTTGTTTGTCAAAATAAAAGAGTTTTCTTATTTTTGTTGGAAAATTGTGCATAACTTAAAATAAAACAACACAATATTTCTCTTAACTTTGTCAATTAATAATTGACAAAAAATTAAAGTTTCGATTTTGATTTTTAAAATTGAAAATTTTCTCAATAAAAACTATTCATTTAGAGCTTATCCACTCACTTAGTGGTTCGCTTTTGGCAAAGCTCCTATTTTTAAAAACTGAAACTTTAATTTTTTGAGATTTACTATTTAATTAAAGCTGATAATGAGTAATCAACCAAATAATCAAGCAGCCAATAATGGTCAACATTCCAATGACAATATTATTTCACTCAAGGGTATGTTTCAAGACTATTTTTTGGATTATGCTTCTTATGTAATCTTAGAACGTGCTGTTCCTGCCATTGAAGATGGTTTAAAACCTGTACAGCGTAGAATTTTATACTCTCTTAAAGAAAAGGATGATGGACGTTACCATAAGGTAGCCAATGTGATTGGGCATACCATGCAATATCATCCACATGGTGATGCCGCTATTGGAGGGGCTTTAGTTAATTTAGGTCAAAAAGATTTATTGATTGATTGTCAGGGTAACTGGGGGGATAATCGAACAGGAGACCGTGCGGCTGCAGCTAGATATATTGAGGCTCGCTTAACTAAGTTTGCTTTAGAAATTGCTTTTAATAATCAAACTACTGAATGGCAATTAAGTTACGATGGTCGAAATAAAGAACCGGTCGAATTGCCCATGAAATTTCCACTTTTATTAGCACAAGGGGCAGAAGGAATTGCAGTTGGTTTGTCTACTAAAGTTATGCCGCATAATTTTATTGAACTAATCAAAGGGTCTATTAAAATTTTGCAAGGTAAAAAAGTAAAGATATATCCCGATTTTCAGAATGGAGGTATTGTTGATGTTACCAATTATAATGGGGGAAAACGAGGTGGGAGAATAAAAGTAAGAGCTAAAATTAATATCATTGATAAGAAGCAATTAACGATTACCGAATTGCCTTATGGAGTGACAACGGGGAATTTGATTGATAGCATTTTAAAGGCAAACGATAAAGGTCAGATTAAAATTAAAAAGGTCGTCGATAATACTGCTGCCGATGTAGAAATTGCTATTGAATTAGCACCTGGGATGTCTCCTGAAGTGACGATGGATGCCTTGTTTGCTTTTACAAATTGTGAAGTTTCTATTTCTCCAAATGCCTGTGTAATTATTGATGATAAGCCACATTTTCTGACGGTTAATGAAATATTAGAGATTTGCACAGAACGGACTAAAGATTTATTACGACAAGAACTAGAAATTAAGCTAAGGGAATTAGAAGAGAAATGGCATTTTGCTAGTTTAGAAAAAATCTTTATTCAAGAACGAATTTATCGAGACATTGAAGAGTGTGAGACTTGGGAAGAGGTCCTTAAGCGGATAGATATTGGCTTAAAAAAATATGTTGGAACGCCTAGCGACCCTGCTAAAAAAGGAGACAAGCGGATTCAGTTATTAAGAGATATTACAGAAGAAGATATTACTAGATTGACGGAAATTAAAATTAGAAGAATCTCTAAGTATAATGTCTTCAAAGCAGATGAAAAGATAAAAAATATTGAAGAAGAGTTAAAGCAAGTTAAACATGATTTGGCGCATTTAACAGATTACGCTATTGCTTACTACGAAAATTTATTAAAAAAATACGGTAAAGGAAAACAACGTAGAACGACTATTTCTTCTTTTGAAACGATTAAGGCAACCGAAGTTGTGGCAAATAATGCTAAATTATATGCGAACTTCAAAGAGGGCTTTGTTGGTATGGGCATGAAGAAAGATGAATTTATCTGTGATTGTTCGGATATTGATAATATTGTCGTTTTCCGAAAAGATGGTAAATTTAAGGTTGTCAAAATTACGGATAAAACTTTTGTCGGGAAAAATATTATTCATGTAGCTGTTTGGAAAAAAGGAGATGACCGAACTACCTATAATATGATTTATACGGATGGCCAATCTGGTAAAACAATGGTAAAGCGATTTAATGTTACGGCGATTACTAGGGATAAAGAATACGATTTAACCAAAGGTACAAAAGGTTCTAAATTACACTACTTTACAGCAAATCCTAATGGAGAAGCGGAAATCGTTAAAGTTCAATTGACCCCCGGTTGTAGAGCTAAGAATAAGATGTTTGATTATAATTTTGCCGACTTAGCGATTAAAGGCAGAGGGTCGCAAGGGAATTTATTAACTAAATATCCTGTTCGGAAAATTACTTTAAAGGAAGCAGGTAAATCTACTTTGAACGCGCTTCAATTGTGGATAGATGATGTGAGTGGTCGCTTAAATACAGATGGAAGAGGTAAACTATTAGGAGAATTTGATACAGGAGACCATATCCTAGTTTTGTATAAAGATGGCACTTATGTATTAACGGATTACGAACTAAGCAATAGATACGAAGCTAAAGACATTGTCGATATTAAGAAGTTTAATCCCGATATGGTTATTAGTGCCATACATTACGATGGAGAGAAAGGAATGACTTTTGTCAAACGATTTAAAATTGAAGCAATGACGACGGGGAAAAAATATAGCTATATTGCTGAACATAAGAGTTCGAAATTATTTTTTGCTAGTTTTCATCCTAATCCAGTTGTTCAGTATATAGAAAAGGATAAATCTAAGAAGATAGAAAAGGAAGTGAAAGTTGAAGGGTTTATTGACGTGAAAGGGTGGAAGTCTCAAGGTAATAAATTGAGCGGACAGCGAATTACGGGCGTTAAGGATATGACGCCTAAAGAGACTCCGAAAAAAGATAAATTGTCACCAGGCGATAGTATAGATTTTGATTTGAATGATGATGGTCAGGCAAAATTATTTTAAAATGACCTGCTATACTCCAAACGGGATAAAAAAGTGATTTTGAAAAGAAATCAGAAGTCAGACCGAAAAATTACATTTTTCTGTCAGAAATCAGATTTTAAAACCATAATATGTTGATAATCAATTATTTAATCCTGATTTATCTGACTTCTGTTTACTACTATACAAAACTGATTTGGACACAGAGTTCACGGAGAAGACACAAAGCCCACTAAGTTGTAAAATTCAGAAAATCAGTACTTTGTGTGCTCTGTGTCCTAAAAAATGTATAGTAGTGTATGACTTCTGACTTCTAAATTAATTTTCACAAATTTATCCCGTTTCTAGTATAACAAAAAAGGCTTTAACTCAAGAAGAGTTAAAGCCTTTTTTTGTTATAGAAAACTTAGTATTGTTGAAAAAATAAGCTAACAGCTTATTTCTCTAACAACTTATTATATTTAGACGGATTGTTGATTAAAGCAATGGCTTCACTTACTTCTGAATCGTTTCTCAATCCAATTTGAATCTTACCACTTTCAAAGTAATATCTAGCGGCAATTTCTTTTTCTATTTGGTCAACTATTGCTGTTTTAAATTCATACAAGTCATCTTTTTTAGCTTGCTTGATTTTATTTTCCATAGCTGTAAAATCTGACTTTAATATACCACTATATTTTTCTGCCTTTGCTTTTTCTCTTAGTTGAGTCAAGATTTTTTCACTCTCCGTATCGTAAGCAAAATTTTTCTTTTCTAAATAATTAATGAAGGCATCAAATTCATCAAAATGAAAATCTTTAACGTCTGCTATCTCTTCGTGTTTTAGACAATACTGGGTCACATAATCAAAGATGAGGTGCTTTCTATTTAAACTGCTTAAAATACGCTCACTTTCTGATTTATCTAAAAATAAATCTGGTTTTACTCCTCCACCATCTAGTACTTTTCGACCATTTCTAGTTTTGAATGGTGTTCTCAAAGAATCAGGAATATCAATGGGTGTCCCATCTGCATATTCTACGCCTTGAATACATCTACCACTTGGAATATAATATTTGGCAATAGTGATTTTTACTTTTGAATTATAGCCAACATCTTGAGTGTTTTGCACTAAGCCCTTGCCATAAGAACGTTGTCCTATTAACACCCCTCTATCTAAGTCTTGTATAACGCCCGAGACAATTTCTGAAGCAGAAGCAGACCCTTTGTCTATTAATACGATTAGTGGCATATCGATGTCAACAGGTCGGTTTAATGTTTTATAACTTCTATCCCAATCTATCACTTTTCCTTTGGTCGTTACGACGAGTTCGCCTTTATTAACAAAAACATTGGATACATTAACAGCTTCGGCTAAAAGACCACCTCCGTTTCCTCTGAGGTCAAAAACGACCCCTTTCATTTTGGGATTGTTTTCTTTTAATTTCTTCACGGCATCGGCTACGTTTCTACCTGCATTTCTAGTAAAAGTTGTTAAAGCTAAGTAACCAACTTCTTCGTTTAACATGCCTGAATAAGGTACATTTTCTACTTTTACTTCGGCTCTAGTCAAGACTAATTTTTGTTGACTTGAAGCTCCAGGACGTTTAATAGTCAATTCTACTTCAGTGCCGGGGAAACCTTTTAAAAATCGACTTACATCGGAAGAACGTTTGCCCGCTACTTCCTTTCCATCTACGGCAATCAATACATCTCCTGCTTTTAGCCCTGCTTTACTTGCTGGACTATTTTCTAATGGTGCAGAAACAGTTACTTCTTCTCCAATTTTAATGAAATCAGCCCCGATACCTTTGTATTTTCCTTCGGTTATGTAACGATAACCTTCTATTTCCGATTCAGAAATATAATTGGTATACGGGTCTAAAGCTTCTAACATCGCATCAATTCCTATACGCATCATCTTAGATGGATTCAAATCATCTACATAATGGGTATTAATCTCTTGATAGAGGTTCGTGAAAATTTCTATGTTTTTAGAAATTTCAAATAATTTATCATGGTCTTTAGTGACGGCTGCCACACTAGCAAACCCTACAAGTGCCACTAAGCTGACTTTAAAAATTCTTTTCAAGTTCATTTTCTATTTTTTTAGTATTGACTAAAAAGTAACTTAGTCTTTTGGTTTTAAAATGGAGTTTTTTAAAACGACTAACTTATTTTTTTGTTGTTTCTTAGTGTAGAAGAAAATTGATTCCTTCCGCATAATTTATTGGAAAACTTGTGCTTTCCTAAGTATCAAACGAGAAATACCTCGTTTATTGTTTATACAATTTAAGAAAAATTGATTATAAATGTTCGTACGTAGAATGTAAAAGCTAGGTTCGCTTTGACAGATTAGAGAACAGAGACTATTTGATTGAGAGAATAGAGATAAAATTTAATTGATTTTTTGATTCGACAGCTTGCGTATTATTCTTTTTGTGTCTCTATTCTCAACGCGCTGTTTGCTACTCTGCATTATCGACTATCCTAATTTCTACTCTTCTATTTTCTGCTTGTTGTTTTTCACTTCTAGCTTTCGGAAATCGCATTTGGAAATTGCCATAACCTTTATAACTAATTCTATCAGTTGAGATGTTATTTTCTAACAGATAATCATAAACCATTTTTGCTCGTTGTACGGATAGCTTAAAATCCCATGATAATTTATCTACAGGTGGATAATTAGGTCGATTAATATGACCTGCAATTTCTATTTTTATGGAATCATTTAGCTCCATAAATTTTAATAACTTGGGCAATTCTGGAAATGATCGCTTTAATAAGGTCGCTTTATTTCCGACAAAAAATAGATTTTTTATATCTACTTTTTCTCCGACAGCGACTTTTTTTAAGGGAAAATCAATTTCTTTTTGGTTACTTGGTTTAACCTTAAACATCTTCGTTTCAAAAAAATAATCTTTAGCGAAAATATCCACTCCTGCTACTGCTCCTAATGGCAACAAAGTTTTAAAATTCCCAGAAGTATCGGTCTCTAAAGAATCTCTTTTTTCTTTGGTACGAATCACTACTTTAGCAGGAATACCTGTTCCTGTTTGTTCATCTTTAATTTGCCCTTGGAAAGAAACTAGCTTTATTTTTTTGAAAACATCTATGGTTGCACGACGATTTAATTGTCTGCCTATTTCTGTGTCATTATTGGTTTCAGGTTTTTCTTCTCCAAATATTTTTGTATCAATTATTTCTGCATTAATACCACTTTTTATCAATGCAGCTTTGACCGCATCAGCTCTATTTTGGGAGAGTGTTTGATTATTTTGATTCGAGCCTATGGCATCGGTATGAGCAGTAATGTGAATTTCAAAATTTTTTAAGGAAGTAAGTTGAGTAGCTATTTGTGCAATGGTGGAATCCGCTTTTGGTCTTAAGGTGTATTGACCAAAATCAAATAATACTTTATCCGAAATGATTAATTGAGTAGAATCAATGATTTGACCAAATAAACATTGGAAAGCAAAAGAAAAGAGGAGTAGAAAGAAATATTTTTTTATAGGCATCGCTGAAAATTTTCTACTCTAATAATCCAAAAAAGGAGAAAAGTAACAAGAAAAGAGAGGTTATTAATATTATTGGAAGTTACTATACTCCAAACGAGATAAATTTGTGAAAATTAATTTAGAAGTCAGAAGTCAGAAGTCAGACCGACTATTTCATAGACTGTCAGAAGTCAGATAAATCAGAATTAAACAATTGATTACCAATATTTTATGTTTTAAAATCTGACTTCTGACAGAAAAATGCAATTTTTCGGTCTGACTTCTGACCTCTTTTCAAAATCACTTTTTTATCCCGTTTGGAGTATAACGATGCATTTTAACCATTCGTTAATAACTTCCAATAATCTCTAATTATCTTGCTTAGCAAAAACTTTTTGTAATAAAGCACTTGGTCTAGCATCTACATTGCCACGAATGTTTTCTTCTTTTTTCTCAACTAAGCTAAACATGCCAATTAGGGCTTGCTTTGCTACATAATCATCCAATTCTGGATTTGCTTTTTTTACAAAAGGTAATTTATTATGTGCAGTAATTGCTTTTTTCCACGTTTCCCTTGCTTTGAATTTGTCTAAAGAAGCAATGATAACTGGTTTAAATTCACTATATAGCTGGTCGTAAGTTGAATTTTCTAAAAAACGAGTTGCGGCATCTTTCTCCCCTAATAAAATATTTGTTGCATCATTGAAGCTCATTTGCTTGATCGCATTTATAAAAATAGGCTTTGCTTTAGTTGCTGCATCTTCTGCTGCCCGATTAATTTTTTCTATAATATCTTTTTCTACATTGGAAAACCCCGGCACTACTCGTAATTTACTCACTACTTTCTCTGCTTCTTCGGGCATTAAAATTTTGTAAGGACTTTTTAAATAACCATCTTCTACGGATAAAAAATCTACGGCTTCTCCTACACCAATATTTAACGCTTCTTTTAACCCCTTTCCAATTTCTTCTTTGGAAAGTTTTGCACCTCCTATACCTTCGCTCTGCACTACCTCTTTAGCTTTATTTAGTAAGCCTTTTAATTTTTGTGCTTCTACATTTGTGGAAAATAGGAGGGCTACTATCGTCATTAAGAAAGTCAAACGCTTAATCATTTTATAAGAATTTTGTTTAAGAATTTTACATTATCACTGATAATGAAGATGGCAAATAGAATGCCTGTTAATCATAAGAACGACCTTATGACGCTATTAGTTATCCTAAAGCATATTAAAGGAAAGTTAAAATGAAGGAATTTCTGATTTTTTTAGAAAAAAGGAGACTAAATGACATCTAAGAAGCGGCTACGCCATTCTGGTTCGGGAAGCATACAAACTTCTTTTTTTCCAAAAAAGCGGTAGCGATTTTTAGAAAACCAATCATATGAAAAATTTCTAAATTTTTTAGGTAAAACTTTGAATGGATAAAGTAATTTAAAAATTCCCCCTAAATCTTTACTTACTTCTAAAACCACATCGGAATGGGTATAAACTTCCCCCACATCAATTAAAACTACGGTACTTAGTTCGGCTACTGCTACTTTATGTTTAGCTAATAATTGTTGACCTATTTCAGATTGTAAAGAAGCAAAATAGAATACTCCTTTTTTATCTCTTTTTAAGACGAATTGGACAAAGCTATCGCATACGTTACAAACACCATCAAATAAAATGACTTTTTTCCCTTTTGGAATAAGTATGGGAATGCTTTTCGGCATATTAGCTTTTGTCTTTAAGGAACTTTGAAATAATACTAAATAGTACTTATGGAAAACGTATTTTAGAAAACTTTGTTTAATAATCTATATTGAATCGACTATTACTAAGCGTCACCTTTAAGCTCCAGATACTTATATTTTGAAAAATCTAAACTTAAACTTACATTTACAAAAAAGTAGAACGGTCTAATTGCTAAAACTTTTAGACCTGCTCACTACACAGTCAGACGGGGTTTCAATTGTAGATTTCATAGGGGTTATAAATACAATAGGAAGGATATTTTGACAAAAATCAAAACTAAAAAATGGAAAAATCAACTAAGTACCCAAAGTTATTAGAACCACTAGATTTAGGGTTTACTACTTTAAAGAATAGAGTTATAATGGGCTCTATGCACACCATGTTAGAAGAGTCAGAAAATGGCTATGAACGAATGGCTGCTTTTTATGGAGAGCGTGCTAAAGGCCAAGTTGGCTTAATTGTAACAGGTGGAATTGCCCCAAATGTAGAAGGTGGCGCATTATCAGGAGATGCTTTTGATAATGAAGAAGAGGCGGTAAAGCATAGGATAATCACAGAGGCGGTTCACAAAGAGGATGGAAAGATTTGTATGCAGATTTTGCACGTTGGACGTTATGGCTATTCGCCTAAAAATGTTTCTTCGAGTGATACGAAAGCTCCGATTTCACCTTTTCCAGCTAAAGGATTAACGGGGGAAGAGGTAGAACGAACCATTTCAGACTTCGTGCATTGCGCAAAAATGGCACAGCATGCCAATTATGATGGCGTGGAAATTATGGGTTCTGAAGGGTATTTAATTAATCAATTTATTGTTACTAAAGTTAATAAAAGAACAGATGAATGGGGCGGTTCTTACGAAAATAGAATTCGTTTCCCATTAGAAATTATTCGTAGAACTAGAGAAGCAGTTGGAGAAAACTTTATTATTATTTACCGATTGTCCATGCTTGACTTAGTGGATGGTGGAAGTACTTGGGATGAGGTGGTGCAATTGGCAAAGGAAGTAGAAAAAGCGGGAGCAACAATTATTAATACAGGAATTGGTTGGCACGAAGCAAGAGTTCCAACTATCGGTACGGTTGTCCCCAAAGCTGGTTTTGCTTGGGTGACAAAGAAAATGATGGGAGAGGTAAAGATTCCATTAGTGGCGACCAATAGAATCAATATGCCAGACATAGCAGAAAAAGTATTGGCAGACGGATGTGGGGATATGGTGTCCATGGCTCGACCATTTTTAGCAGACCCAGAATTGGTTTTAAAAGCTATCGAAGATAGACCAGCCGAAATTAATACTTGTATTGCTTGTAATCAGGCATGTTTAGACCATACTTTTACGATGCAAGTTTGTTCTTGTATTGTCAATCCAAGGGCTTGTCACGAAACACTTTTAAATTATACTCCTGCTAAAACAAAGAAAAGAATTGCTGTAGTGGGTGCTGGCCCAGCGGGTTTGGAGGCTGCTAAAGTTTCTGCGGAAAGAGGACATGAGGTAGTCTTATTTGAAGCAGAAGGAGAGATTGGTGGGCAATTTAACATGGCTAAAGTAATTCCTGGTAAAGAAGAATATGCACAAACAATTCGCTATTATACAACGATGTTGAGAAAATATGGTGTAAAAGTAAACTTGAATTTAAAAGCGACGGTTGAAGGCTTGACGACGGGTAATTATGACGAAATTATTTTAGCTACAGGCGTGACACCAAGAACTTTAGATTTGGAAGGCATAGACCATAAAAAAGTATTAAACTATGCAGATGTTTTATACCGAAAGAAACCAGTTGGAAAAAGTGTTGCTATTGTCGGGGCAGGTGGAATTGGATTTGATATGGCAGAATATTTAGCACATGATATGACGCACGCATCGGTTAGTTTGAGTGTACCTGCTTATATGGAAGAGTGGGGAGTAGATATGGATTATACCAAAGGTGGTTCATTAGCACCAGAAGGAGCTAAACCATTACCTTCTCCAAGAGAAATTTTCTTATTAAAGCGGTCTAAGGGTAAGCACGGTAAGAATTTGGGGAAAACTACTGGTTGGATTCACCGCTCTAGTTTAGCCATGAAAAAGGTAAATATGATTGGAGAGGTACAATATAATAAAGTGGATGATGTGGGGCTACATATTACCGTTGGTGACGAGTCTAAGGTGTTACCTGTTGATAACGTGGTTATCTGTGCAGGACAAGAGCCTTTACGAGATATGTACGACGAGTTAAAAGCTGCGGGCAAAAGTGTACATTTAATTGGAGGAGCGAATATTGCTGCTGCTCTGGATGCGAAGAAAGCGATTAAAGAAGCGAGCCATTTGGCCGCTGAGTTATAAATAATGGACCTTTGATAAATCCCTCTGAGGCATCTCGGAGGGATTTGTTAGAGAACGCAAAAAATTAATGTATTTCAAACTAGTGTAAGCTATGGCGACAGTCCATAAAGATACCTGATTTTTAGCTATTTTATAGCTTATTAATCCGCTTCATCAAGTTGTTTTTGTAAGTCTGACCAATTGGTATAAAATGCTCCTGGATAGAAATTCTATTCCCTTCTATTATCTTTATTTTTTTTGTTGCCACGATAAAAGATTTATGAACCCGCAAAAAATCGGCTATTGGTAATAGCTCTTCTAGGGAAGAGATTTTCTCATGACTAACAATCATTTCTTCTACCAAATAAATCTTGGTATAATTTCCATAAGCTTCAATAAACAAAATGGCATCGACGGATACTTGGTGGACTTTTTTATCTCCTTTAATAAAGAAATGGGTATCGTTTTTGGGGACATTTGATGATTGTTCTACAGGCGTTTTTATCTCAATCGCTTTATTTATGGCTTTTAAAAAACGAGCAAAAGAAAAAGGCTTTAATAAATAATCTGAAATATTTAACTCATATCCTTCCAAAGCAAATTCTTGGTGAGCAGAGGTGACAATGGTTGCAGGTGGAAACTGCATTGATTTCAATAAGTCAAACCCCGATAATTTAGGCATATTAATATCCAAAAAAATTAAATCTACGGGAGTTTGATTTAATAATTGCATGGCCTCAAAGGCATTGTAACAATTGCCTACTTTTTGTAAATAAGGTAAGTTTTTACAATAGCCTTCTATGATTCGGTGGGCAATTGGTTCGTCGTCTATAATGCAATATTTGGTCATTAATAGAAATTTTGAATGAATGAAAACTTTGGTTAATTCTCAATGCAGTCGTCGGTCGTCAGGAGACAACCAGATATACATTTCAAGTCTGGAGACCATAGCCGTCAGGCTAAGAAAAATGTTACTGATAATCAACGATTTATACTGGTGTCGATATTTGAAGATTTTATCTTCAAATCAATATCTTTTACGTTTTCAACGTAATTTACTTGCAAAAACTGATATTTTAAATCGTTAGCCTGACGGCTATGGTCTGGAGACTTAAAATATCGGCATTCGATGGTTTAAGTCTCCAGACTTGAACCCTGTATCCGCTGGTCTCCTGACCAGCATTTAAATCTTATGAGTTTTAAATTTAATCATTTGTAAATCAATAAATTAAAAACAAGCAGTATGGTAATTTATAGAATTTATTGCAAGTTAATCGTTAATTGGACTTTATAAATAGGTGCTTTTTTTTCTATCTGGAATTGGTGTTGATTGGGATAAATATGTTCCAATCTTTTTCTAAGATTTTCTAAGCCTATACCGATTGTTTTTTTAGTAGGGAGCTCCTCAAAATTATTCTCCATAACAAAAGAAATCTGATGGTCTTGAGCAGTCAAGTTCAATCGTATATAAGCATCAGTTGTCATTCGTTCCACGCCATGTTTAAAAGCATTTTCGAGTAAAATAATAAATAATAATGGAGCAACGGTAATGTCTTCCGCAATTTGTTTGGTAAAACGAATGTCCACCTTTTTTTGATAGCGAATTTTATGCAGTTCAATATAATTTTCTAAGTAGGCTACTTCATCCGCCAATGGGACAAAATCTTCTTTTCCTTTATAGATTGTGTAGCGCATCATATCCGATAATTTTAAAACGACTTCTGGGGCTTGCTCCGATTTTTCTACTACTAAACCATACAAATTATTCAAGGTGTTAAAGAAGAAATGTGGATTGATTTGGCTTTTGAGTAAAGCCAACTCTGCTTTTCCTTTATCTGCCTCCAAGGTCTTTAACCAACGCCATTGTTCATAAACCCACAAACCAGCAAAAACTGGAATAGGCATTAACATTGAATTGAGTAAAGTTAGGATATGATTTTCTGGATAATTAGACATCGTAAAAAAGAAGAAGTAGGATAATACAACTCCATAGACAGAAAAAATAGCAATTTTATATTTTTTGAAAAATTGAGGCAAAATAAGATACACCACTCCTATCCAAAATAAAATCAACAGCGGGATTGAAATTGGGTTGAATGCGCCCATGCTGAGCCGAGATACTATTGCTATCATGAGCATTCCAAATAAACCTAAAACTTTATAAATGGAAAACTGATGAATCAAAAAAGAAAGGAGCAACCACAAAAAAATAAAAAGTAGAATATTTATAAAGATTAAATAAGGGGTAGAAACATGAAGGAACACATCAAATTTATGAAGTATAAAAATCAATAGGATAATAAGTATTCCTCCTATGATTAAAGCGGTATAATTTTTTAGAAATGTACTTTTCATGATACAAAATTAAGATTCCTTCTTTCGATTTATAATTTTTATGACCAACCCTATCCTTTTTGTGTCCAACACTACTATTTTTTAATCTAATCGTATTGGCTCATATTTAACCTGTGTGTGTTCCCTTTTTTAGTTAGTTCATCATTATAATTATAAAGGCAAATTAAATGACTTTATGTTTGAATTAAATTATTCAAATCAAAAAAAGCAAGCCAATGTTTAAGAATTATATAAAACTAGCCTACCGAAAATTATGGAATAATAAGTCCATTTCTGTTATTAATATTTTCGGCTTATCGATTGCTATTGGTGTCTGTATCACCGTCTTCTTATTTCTGAATAACAACTGGACAATGGATAATTTCCATGAAAATGGAGCACGTATTTTCATGGTGGAATATGAAGCAGAAACGAACGATGTTATAGAAACTTATGGTAGAACGCCCATGCTTCTCGCTGCGGCTTTGGCGAATGATTTTCCTCATATAGAACATGCGGTTAGAGTAGACGTGAAAGGCAGTAAGGTCTATTTAGGAGATAATATTTTTGGAGAATCGGTCTATTTTGCTGATCCTGATTATTTTGATATGTTCAGTTTTTCGCTAGTAGAAGGTTCGGCTGAAATTTTGCATCAACCCGATGGAATTATTCTTAGTGCAGGAGTTGCAGAGAAATATTTTCCAAAGGAAGACCCTATTGGGCAGGCATTGACTATTGTTTTTGATAATCAAATTAAAAAAGTATTGACGGTTAAAGGAGTAGCTGCACCTTTTCCAGAAAACACAGGTTTTAAATTTGGGATACTAGCTGGCTTTTCGGTGTTACAAAGTATGGAAAAAGAAAAAGTAAACGATTGGTCTACCTACACCATGGGTACTTTTATTCAGGTTCAAAAAGCCACAGATATTGAGGTATTAAGGGAAAACATGGATAAATATGTAGCTCTACATAATGCAAAAAATGAATCCTTACCCATTCAATCTTTTGTATTTGATAATTTGAGAAACCCCAATGCCAAAGCCCATGAGGTTATCGACCGACCTGCCCGTGTTACCGAACCGCTGGAATACATCCTTTTTACAATGATGGCCATTTTAATGATGGCATTATCCTGTTTTAATTATATTAATATTTCTTTAGGCTTTGCAGGGAAACGATTAAAAGAAATAGGTGTTCGCAAGGCAATTGGTGGGAAAAAATCGGGATTGATTTTACAATTTATGTGTGAGAATTTATTGCTTTGTTTTTTGGCGCTTTTACTCGGTTTGGCAAGTGCTCAAATGCTATTCATTCCTGGATTTAACTCGATAATGCCCTTACAGATTAGTTTATCGCTAACGGAAAATACCCAATTATGGTCTTTCCTTTTAGGCTTATTAGTTTTTACGGCAATTGCTTCGGGCGCCTACCCTGCTTTTTATATTAGTGCTTTTCAGCCAGCAGCTATCTTCAGAGGCAGTCAACAGATTATTAAGAAAAATTATGCCACTCGTTTATTTTTGGGGCTGCAATTTGTCATCGCATTTACTACGGTTATCGTTAGTGTTTTACAGTTGTATATGGGAAAATATTTTGAAGCATTGGATTGGGGCTATCCCCCAAATGAAACCATAGTTGTCCGCTTAGAACATGCCAAACAATATGACCAGTTAAAAAACATCCTTCATCAAAATCCTTACATTTATCAAATTGGTGGAACGACTCATCATATTGGAGAAACCGTTTTGAGAAGTCATATCAAGATTAGAGAGGCAGAAAAAGAAATATTAGCCTACCAAGTTGGGGCCAATTATTTTGAAGCTATGGGTTTACAACTGCGTCAAGGTCGATTTTTTGATGCAAAACGAACCATGGAAGATGCAACTTCGGTCGTTATCAATCAATTTTTTGTGGAAAAACAAAATTGGGAAAATCCTATTAATCAAACCTTTCGTAAAGATGGACAAAGGTATAGGGTAGTGGGCGTAGTCGAAGACTTTAAAGTAGCTGGTTTTTCCAAGACCCTACCTACTGTTTTTTTTCAAGGAGCTAAAGACCAGTATAATTATCTAGCCATTCGTTATGAACAGGGAGCCAAGCAATTGGTTGAAGAGTTCACTAAAAATAGTTGGGCCAAATTATATCCCGATAGTCCTTTTAACTTTTTTCACCAAAATCTAGTTTTTGATAGTTTTTACCAAAGATTTTATAAGGTATCTACGCTATTTAGTTTCCTTGCTATACTCGGTTTACTGATTGCTTGCATGGGCTTATTTGGTTTGGCTTCTCAAAATTATGCACGCTATTTAAAAGAGGCTAGTATTCGTAAAGTATTAGGCGCTACGACTCAACAAATTCTTCTAATAGGCAATCGACATTTTATTTGGCTGCTAGGGATTGCTAGTATCATAGCAACAGGTATTTCTTGGATAGGAGCGCAATTAGTTTTTAAAGATGTGGAAGCATATATTGGTGTGGTGGAACTAGGCATAAGCCCTTATATAGTCGGCAATTTATTAGTTTTTCTAACCGCTATTATTGCAATCGGTGCACAATCTTATCAATTGACAAAAATTGCGCCTGCGGACGCTTTAAGGAATGAGTAAATTCTTTATCAATAAGGGTCTACGTCCACATTCACCCGTACAGAAGTGTACCCTTCTTTTTGTGCTAGCATCTGATTAGCTTGCAAAACCGTGTCTTTCACCATTTTGATTTGTTTGCTATTTTTTCCTAGTTTTATTAATACATCTAATAAATAACTACCACGAACTCTAGGAATAGAAGGCACCGCAGGACCAATCACCATTTTTCCTAATTTGTCTTTTAAAAACTTTACATAAAAATAGCCCGCCTCATTTAAGGTTCGTGGCTTTTTATGTTTTAAGGTGATTTGAATTAAGCGGTAAAAAGGTGGGTATAAAAAATCTTTTCGCTCAATAATTTCTCTTTTAAACAAACTGATGTAATTATTTTCAACGACATCTTTTAACACGGGATGGTCCACATCAAAAGCTTGGATAATCACCAATCCTTGTTTCTTTTTTCGACCCGCTCGACCACTCACTTGGGTCATCAATTGATAGCCTCTTTCGCTTGCTCTAAAATCGGGAAATTGCAATAAATGGTCGGAACTTAAAACACCTACGACACCTACATTATCAAAATCCAATCCTTTGGTAATCATTTGTGTCCCAACTAGAATATCTAAGCGTTTTTCTTCAAAATCATTGATTATTTTAGCATGGGCATTTTTAGTCCGAACGGTATCAAAATCCATCCGACCGATTTTGGCATCGGGCAAATAGATTTTTATTTCGTCTTCTATTTTTTGCGTTCCAAAACCTGACATTTGTAACTCAATACTACCACAAGCAGGGCAAACTTTTGGAATAGATTCGCTATATCCACAATAATGACAACGAAGATTGTTAGTAAATTTATGATAGGTCAAACTCACATCACAGTTCACACATTCTTGGTGCCAGGCACAAGTCACACAGCGCAAAGTAGGAGAATGCCCCCGACGATTCTGAAATAGAATAGCTTGTTCCCCTCTTTCAAAAGCCAGTGCCAGGGCATCAATCAAAACGGAGGTAAATAAGCCTTTCATTTTCTTTTTCTTGTATTCGTCTTTTTTATCGACTAATACAATTTCTGGCATTTTAACACCGCCAAAACGCATTGGCATTTCAACTAATCCATATTTTCCTGCGGCAATATTTTGGTAAGTTTCTATGGAAGGGGTTGCCGTACCTAGCAGCACTTTTGCACCGTGAAGATGCGCCATATAGACCGCCGCATCTCTGGCATTATACCTCGGTGCTGGATTTGTTTGCTTGTAGGAAGGGTCGTGTTCTTCGTCTACAATAATCAACTGCAAATTGCTATAAGGCATAAACATTGCCGAACGAGCCCCCAAAACTAAAGGCACCCCTGCTTTAACATTTTTCCAAACTTCTACTCGCTGATTATCGTTAATTCTTGAATTATAGACATTAATCTGATCGCCAAAAATCTTTTCTAAGCGCATAATAATTTGCGCTGTCAAGGCAATTTCTGGTATCAGATAAAGTATTTGTCCCCCTTTTGCTATCACTTCTTTAATCAGTTCTACATAGACCCTTGTCTTACCACTTCCCGTCACTCCGTGTAATAAGGCGACATTTTTATCTTGGAAAATCGTTTTTATTTCGGCAAGTGCTCGAACTTGCTGTTCCGCTAATTCTGGAGACGCTATTAATTCATCTTCATAGCCACCTAAACGACTAATCTCTTTTTCATACAATTCAAAAATGCCTTTTTTGGCAATGGCTTTTAAGACCGTCCCATCAACATTTCCTTTTTTATAAATATCTGATTTTCGTACAAATTCTTGCCCTCTTTCCAATTGCAAATATGCCATCAAGGCTTCCATTTGTCGCTCTGCTTTAGCCACTTTATCAAACGCAATTTGTAATTGTTCCCTATCCGATTCGTAAGGTTCAGCTAAGCGAACACAGGCAATTTTTTTAGGCTTATATTTTTCTTTGAGGGACTCCTTTAAATAAATTACTCGCTTTTCTAGTAATTTATTGATGACCGGATAAATGGTCTTTTGATTTAAAATCGCTTGAACTTCCTCAATTTTTAATTCATTCTGAATCGTCAATGCCTCTGCAATCAAATATTCTTTATCATTTAATATTTCAAAATTATCATCAAAAACAGGACTTAGTGAAATCGTTGTTTCACTATTCAATTTCAAACCAGCAGGCAGAGCTGCATTCATCACTTGTCCTACTGTGCAGCAATAATATTGAGCAATCCATTGCCATAATTTATATTGTAATGGGCTAATAATAGGAATGGCATCAATGATAGAAAAGATAGGTTTTGGCTTATGTGCGGAAGGTGCATTATGATGAATATCAACGACTATGCCTGCATATAATTTCTTTTTACCAAACTGCACTTCTACTCGCATACCAAATTCCAAATCCGCCACCAATTCATCTGGAACGATATAGGTATACGCCTTTGGTGCCGCTACGGGAATAATTACCGTAGCAAAAGTGGCTTCTGATAAAACTGGATGGAATGGTAGTTGACTCAATAAATT
>CAYMSC010000029.1:0-1652 GCA_964392805.1 uncultured Saprospiraceae bacterium | reverse complement strand
TATCAGTCTAATATATCTTCTGCTAAACATTTTGAATGAATTACTGTTTCCCTTTCCCAAGTAGTTAATAACGATTATATAATTTTAAATTATATTCAAATCAATTATAGTGGGTTAAATCCGAACTTCCCTCATTATCTGATTCGACTCACTATCTAATCAATTTAATTTTAATATTGATTAACTTATAAATTCATCGTGGCAGGAAAAACGCATATAGAACCCGCATTAATAGAACAATATATTCTAGGTCTTACTACCGAAGCCGAGAATAGGGAGATAGGATTGTATTTAGCACAAAATCCTGCTATTGCCAAAGAAGTAAAAGGGAATCAAATTGCCATAGAAGACTTTGCGATGGAGTTTACCATAGATTTGCCAAAAAAATTAAAAAATGATAAGGCATTAAAACGGGTTAAATCCACGCTTCAAGTTGAACCATCTGTACCACCAAAAATAAAAGTAAATTGGTTGACGGGCATTGCCGCTATTTTTGCATTGGGTTTTGCTTTGATGTCCTTTCTACTCTATCAACAGCAATCTAATTTACAAAATCAAATCGCTTCCTTAAAAAATAATGTCAACTTATTGCAAGATCAAAACGCTCAATTAGTTAATCAAAAAACACAGCTTAATCAACAATTTTCCTTTGTAAAAGATGTCAATACGGCTCACGTACATTTAAAAGGGGCTAGGCTTTCCCCGAAAGCCTTAATCATTGTTTATTGGAATGAATCGACTAAAAATGCTTATTTAAATGTAGTAAATTTACCCAAAATACCAGCAGATAAATCGTTGCAATTGTGGGCAGATGTGGAAGGAAGAATGATAAATATGGGTGTTTTAGAAACGAAAAAAGCTGAACTCATGAAAGTGCCGTATATTCCAAATGTGGAGTCGCTGAATATTACCTTAGAACCTAAAGGAGGAAGTGAAAAGCCTAATGTGGCACAGTTATATGCTAATGGAAAGATGCTATAATTGGAACAAATTATCAATAGATAATCAAGTAAAAATCTGAAATTTTAAATCATAAATCCATCTAGTTAGCCGACCAAACAGATTTATGATTTAAGATTTATGAACTGTGATTTATGGTTTTTTGACCTACTAGCCAAAAATTAATCCGCATCTACTACATCCAATGCCTTTACTAAATAAGTCAAAGAGAAAGGAAGTGCCAACCAAAACCACTCATTCATCCAAATCAACATCGCAATCATTATCAAAGTAGAGACTACAAAAAGTCCCCAATATTTTCCAGTTCCTGCTGCTGTAGTAGCCATAATATTTTAATTTTAGTATTTAATTATTTTTATTGAGGTGCAAAATTAAGACTTATTTAGGTAAGAAACCATTAAAAAAATAGTGTTTATGCTAAAATAAATCGTAGGGAAAGAGCTTCCCGAACTTGGAGTTCTTACGATTACCCACAGAATAAAAATAAGAAAGAAGATATGGTTATCCGATAAAATGTTATTTAATCCCTAGTCCTGTTAAGGACTCAACATGGGTAGGAGTGGGATAAAAATTAATCAAATCCCTATTTTTTCGTGCCGATAGGTACGTAACATGAAATTGTAACCGATGTTGCGTACCTACGGCACGAAAAAACGACAATATATACTACTACCTTTTGGTTACCCATGTTG
>CAYMSC010000028.1:0-27129 GCA_964392805.1 uncultured Saprospiraceae bacterium | reverse complement strand
CTGACTTCTGACTTCTAAATTAATTTTCACAAATTTATCCCGTTTCTAGTATATATGATAAAAAATGCTAAAAATTGCTATCTTAATTTTGTTTGGCTATTTACCTTCTATTTTCCCACCAAAAAAATGCTTTACTACATCTTATTTATATAGTCGAAAAACACTAGGTTTAGATTCATTCACCAGATATATTGGTAGCCACCAATATTATCTCTAAACCTGAAATTATGGGAAAGAAAAAGCGTCGTTTAAACAGTGAAGTCAATGCAGGATCTATGGCAGATATTGCCTTTTTGCTGTTAATCTTCTTTTTAGTAACTACCCAAATTGATTTTGATAAAGGAATTTTGGTCAAGTTACCTCAGTGGGCAGAAGATAATACCCCTCCTCTTCCCATTCCTGATAACAATGTCTTTAGTATTAAGGTCAACCGAGATAATAAGTTATTGATTGAAGGAGAACTTGGAAGTGTTGAGGGATTAAAAGACCAAGTCAAAGAATTTGTACTTAATCCATTAAAAAGAGCAGACCTAGCTACTGCCCCCAATAAAGCAGTCGTCTCTCTACAAAACGATAGAGGTACTTCTTATACTATTTATGTTGGTGTCTATAATGAAGTCAAAGCCGCCTATAATGAATTATGGCATGAGGAATCCAATCGACGATATGGAGAAGCTTATGTAGATTTACCTAAGGCAGTGCAAAAAGAAATTAGAAATTTGATTCCTTCGGTTATTTCGGAATCTGAACCTACGGAATTTTAGGAGAATGGCTATATTTTGTGAGAGATAATATAGTGATTTTTTGACGCTGAAAGACGCTGTTTGAAGTTATGATTTATTATGTTTTTCTTGATAGTCGTTGAATATTTTTTCAATAATATTTAAAGAAGAAAACATAAAAAGTCATAATAGTCAGCGTCTTTCAGCGTCAAAAAATCATTGCTTTGTTATATGTTATCCCCACGTAATTTTCGGAAACGCTTTCGAGCTTCTACTGCAAAGGTACTATTAGAGAAATCTATAAATATTTTTTCGTATAATTCTTGTGCTCGTGTTGGATTATTGAGTTGCGTTTCTTGCAAATCTGCTAATTCAAACAAAGCATTATCTGCTCGGATTTCTTCAACATGATTTTCTATAATATCTTCGTACATGGCAACAGTACTATCCCAATCTTTTTGTTTTTTATAAATCTGAGCCTTCATGTATTTTACGTCATCCTGCAAAGAATGGTCTGGAAACTGAGTGATTAGAGAATCCAATTTGACAAAGGCCTCATCAAAGCGATTTTGAAAAACTAATAAATCAGCCTCTGAATATAATTTCAAAGAAGTTTCCGTTGAATCTAATCCTAAGTTATCGGTGATAAATACGGCTAAGTCCAAAGCATCATTAGCAATTAATTTAGAGGTCGACCTTTTTAGTACTTTAAATTGGGTCTGAGCCCATTGGAAATCACCTGCATAATAAGATAATCGAGCATTTCTAAATCGTGCTTCATGTCCTAAAACATCATCTTTAAAGGCTTTGTCTACTTGGGAGTAAAGTAAAGTTGCTTCCCATATTTCTCCTTGCATTAGGTAATAATCTGCTAACTTAATTTTTCCGTCTGCTTGAGTGGCTGGATTGATACCGGGGAAGGCAATCACCTCATCTAAAATAGTAGTTGCTTTGCCCAGGTCATTCAAATAAAAAGCTTCTAAGTCTGCTAATTCTACTAAAATATTAGCGGTTGTTTTATTTCGACCAAACTCATCCAAGAAGGTATTATACTCCGTTTCTAATGCTTTTAAATCTTCTACCGAATAATCAAAACCTTCTACTATTCTCTTTCTTTTACAAGCCAAAGACTCTTGTTTTGAGGGGATGTAATAGCTAGAAGTAATCCCTTTTTCTTCTACAATATAATCAAATGCTTTAATGGCAATATCATAATCTTTACTGTTCGATGCAATATTGGCTAATTGGTAAACTCTAGACCCGTTTTCTTTGTTTTTTCGGTCCAAGGCACGTACTTGACGGAAAGCGTTTTTGAAATCTTTTCTTTGAATAAATACCCAACTCAATAACTCTGGGTAAATAGCTATTTCTCGGTCTTCTTGAATTCTTTCATATAAATGTGCTTGCAAAAATTCATAATCTTCTGGCTGTAGGTATCTTTGAAATAAAGTCCTAACCGACCCCATTCTAGAGGGATTGGCTTCGGCACTATTTAAATAGTACTCAATCATTTTTTTAGTATTCCCACTTCTACGATACAAACTCGCCAAGTTATAGGCAAACACTTGTTTATCCTTTAATAGTTCTGACCCTCTTTCATAGGTCTCAATGGCTAACTCGTATTTGGTCAGTCGATTAAAAGCATCTGATAATTTCCTAATAATATTATGGTCTGGAGTCAATTGTTTAATGGCATTTCGATATTGAATATTGGCTTCTTCCTCTCTATTCTGCCGCTCGTACAAATTGCCATAGGCAACATATAATTGTACCTGATTGGGACGTTTTTTTATTTGTTTTTTTATAGCGGCTTCACACTCCTCATATTCTTCCAAACTAATTAAACATTCTATATAACGCTCAAAATATTGGTCATTAAAGTTTTGTTCTTCGTATAGTTTTTGATACAAAGAAGCTGCTTTTGCATATTCCCCATTTTGGTAATATTGCATTGCCAGTCTTGACTTTTGCGCACTTAAAGTAAAAGAGGTCGCCAACAGGATTAAACAAACTAAGAAACGATATCGCATGATTGTATTTTTCTTTTGGAAAATAGGGAGGATTGGAGTGTTCTTTATAATAACAAAAAATATATTTTCTATTATTAAACAAAGCAAACCCTACACCATTTTTCAATACTGAATGGATAGAATGAATATTCTACCCATTCTTTGTATAAAAAACGCTCTAAAAACTATAAAGTTGCCCAAGTCAAAAATAGTAAGGGCAGTCTTTCACGAAGAAAGACTGCCCTTACTAAAAAAATAAGCTTGTGTTATAGGTTTAATTCCTAATGAACCATCAATTTTGTAAGTGGAACTTTACCGGCAGATTAAACCGTACTCTTACAGGACGAGCATTTTGTTTTCCTGGTGTCCATTTTGCTTTCATTTCATTCATTAATTTCACCACTCTCAATGCCTCTCTGCCTAATCCTGCACCAGGGTCTCTGACTATTTCCATTTCTGTTAAACTACCATCTTTTTCTACTATAAATCTAACGACTACCGTTCCTTGCACACCATTTTCTCTAGCCATAACAGGATAATTTAATTTACTAGCTAAAAATTTTAATAAGGCAGTAGTCGCACATTTGTCTATGTTTTTTTTATCTCCTCCCATGCCTTCACAGCCTGGGAATCGAGGCATTTGTTCGGCAAAGATTAAGGCTGTTCCCCCTTCGTTCTCGTCAGGAGGTGGAGCTAATTTTGGTTTTTCTGGAACTACTACTTTGGGGCTTGGTGGTGGTGCAGCAGCAACTGTCTCCTCAACTTCTAAAGTCTGATCAACAAAAACGACGGTATCTTCTTCAATTGGTTCTTCTGGAATTTCAATGTTCACAGGTGGCGGCGGCGGCGGTGGCGGCGATGGAGGTGGGTCTTTAGTTATTGGCGGTTCCATATCAATATCCTCTTCCATTTCGATGATAAAATCCTCAAATTTTTCTTTTTCAAAAGTGGTATAATTAAATGCCAAAACCACAAAGGCTAAGGACATCACCATCCCAATTTTTAAAAAAGTATTACTCCATTTAAACGCATTCACCTCCGTATATTTATTTCGGGTACTAATAGTTGTGTTCGTGTCATCAAACTCATTTTGATGACTCATTTTAGAAAAACGGTATCGAAACCATACAATTAAGATACTGATTCCTGCGACTAAGGCAAAGAATGACCAGCCGATAGCAGTGCTATCTAGTAACAAATTCATAAGCAAGGTTTTAATTTTTTGAATAGTGTTATCCCTTAAAACAAAGGCAATGTTTTAACTTGTTTTCATTTGGCAAAAGCTAACTTTTTAAATTTTTACAAAAAAATGAATGGTAGTTTACGTTATTTAGATAGATGCGCTAAGTATTCTTTTTGGTGGGTATTCCAATAAAAAATGGGTAAGCCAATTTTTAGCTTACCCATTTTTTATTTAATATATATTTTATAATGCTACTCTTATTTTACACAAAATGCTTAAGCATAATAATTTCTTTTTCATCCAGAAATTTATAACGACCTCTTGGTAAATCTTTTTTTGTTAGTCCGCCATAATACATTCTATCTAATTTGATTACTTCATAGCCCAAATGCTCAAAAATACGTCGAACAATTCGGTTCTTTCCAATATGGATTTCTATGCCGACCTCATTTTTACCTTTGTTTCTTACATAATCGACCCCATCTACTTCTGCTACGCCATCTTCTAAATTTAAACCTTCTCTAATCTTGTGTAAATCATTTTTAATAACAGGTTTATCTAAAACAACGTGGTATATTTTTTTGACATTATAACTAGGATGCGATAATTTTTTGGCTAAATCTCCATCATTGGTCAATAATAACAAACCTGTTGTTTCTCTATCTAAACGACCAACTGGAAATATTCTTTCCGACACATCTGTACCAATTAAATCCATCACCGTTTTTCTTCCTTTCTCATCATTTGAAGTCGTAATTGTATGCTTAGGCTTATTCAATAATACGTAAATCCTTCTGACTTCTGGTTTTATCACTTCCTCTCTATACCTCACTTCATCTTTTGGACTAATCCTTGTGCCAGGCTCATTTTTTACTTCTCCATTGACTTTTACTAAGCCCTGCTTAATATATTCATCCGCTTTTCTACGAGAACAAATCCCGCAATGAGCGACAAATTTATTTAACCGAATATCTTCTCCTAAATCACTTAAAGAAATTGTCTCTTTCGTTTTCAAACGATTAATCGCTTTTGGATTAAATGGTCCATAGGTCGTTTTGTCTTTCTTTTGTGAATTCTGCTTCTTTCTTCTTCTATATTCCATTGTTAGTTTTTTCTTTTTTACACCACAAAGATAGGGAATAAAACGGTATAAAATATATTGCAAAAACAAATGAACATTCTTTCATGTATTTTTTGTGATTATTGTTTTTATTATCTATACCTTTGTGATATACCAAATATTTAGGTGGATAATACCCTTTATTTGAACTTAATAAAACTATATTTCTATGAGAGTTTATTTTGATAATGCAGCAACGACTCCACTTGACCCAGTAGTGATTGAAGCAATGACCAAAGTCATGCAAGAAAACTATGGTAATCCTTCCTCTATTCACAGAGAAGGCAGGACTTCTCGTTCTATTATTGAAAAAGCACGAAAAGCGGTTGCCAAATGTATCAATGCATCTATTGGTGAAATTTTCTTTACCTCTGGTGGGACAGAGTCAAGTAATATGGCTTTAAAATGTTCTGTGAGAGATTTGGGCGTACAACGTATTATTACTTCTCGAATGGAACATCATTGCGTATTACATACCGTAGAAAGTTTAGAGAAAACGCATGCAATCACGGTAGATTATGTAGATATTGATGGTTGTGGACGAATCAATTATACGCAATTAGCGGATTTATTAAGCACTTCTGATAAAAAGACTTTGGTTTCCCTCATGCACGCCAATAATGAAATTGGTACCGTCATGGATATGGAAAAAATTTCGGAGCTATGTCAAGCGAATGATGCTTTATTTCATTCTGACACCGTGCAAACAATGGGGCATTTCCCTATTGATGTGGAAGCAACAAAGATTAATTTTTTAACTGGTGCTGCTCATAAATTTCATGGACCCAAAGGGATTGGTTTTATTTATATCAATGGGGAAACACAAATTAAGCCATACATTGACGGTGGTTCGCAAGAACGAAATATGCGTGGAGGTACAGAAAATTTTTATGGGATTGTTGGCATTGCGAAAGCTTTGGAAATGGCGGTAGAAAAGATGGATGCAAAAAGAGCACACATAGAAGGAATTCGACAATATTTAAAAGACCAATTGACAGAAAATTTTGAAGATATTCAATTTAATGGTTGTCAAGAAAATTATTTATATACTGTTTTGAGTGTGTCTTTCCCACCTTCCCCTAAGGCTGATATGATGATGCTTAATTTAGATATTGCAGGGATTAGTGCTTCTGGTGGAAGTGCTTGTAGTTCAGGCGCAGAAAAGGGATCACACGTTTTACAAAGCATCAATGTAGAAGCTGATAGAAAAACCATTCGGTTTTCTTTTTCTCATTTTAATAAAAAAGAAGAAGTCGATTTTCTAATCGAAAAACTGAAAACAATTGTTGCTCCTAAAAAAGAAATAGTAGTTTAAACCGTTACTTTTTTTTAATAATTGATTATGTGATTGTCTAAATTAATTAACAATCTAAAATCAATTATTATGAAAAATGTATTGTGCGCACTTTCCGCTCTTCTTCTTATTACTTTTGCTAGTTCTTGCGTCGCAGAAAAAATAATGCCCTTAGAGGAAACGGTCATGCTTACTCAAAAAGTAGACACCATCATCGTTTTTGACCCCGTCACTTTTGAAGAAACCATTCAATTAGTTGTTTCCGATGAAATTACTACTGAAAAAGTGACTAATTATGTTTATCGAACGGATACGATTATCATTTTTAATCCTGATACTTATGAAGAAACTATTGAAATAGTGAAAACAAAAATACCTGCTGATAAAAAGGACAATTAATCGGCAACTAATTTCCTTCCATGCTGTTTTGTCAGGAAGCATATTTATTGTTGAAGAAAAACGAAAGTATTGGAAAGAATAATTGGAAGATACGAAGGACCAGAAAAAGGACCACTCTTAATTTGTTTTGGTAGTATTCATGGTAATGAACCCGCAGGTGCAAAGGCGTTAGAACTAATGTTTAAAATGTTAGATGCCGAGCCAATAACGAATCCTAATTTTTGTTTCAATGGTCGATTACTAGGTTTAAGAGGAAATCTAAGAGCTATTCAAGCAGGTAAAAGGTATTTGCAAAAAGATTTGAATAGACAATGGACGGTAGAAAATGTCAATCGAATACTAGAAGCCGATATAACCATTTTGGAAGCAGAAGACTTAGAGATTAGAGAAATATTAGCACTCATACATCAAGAAATAGCGGTGTATCAACCTGAAAAAATAGTACTCTTAGATTTACATACTACGACTGCATACGGTGGCATTTTTACTGTAATTACAGATGACCCTGAGAGTTTGAAAATTGGCATCGAATTACATGCCCCAGTCATTAAAGGCCTACTAAAAGGAATTAAAGGCACTTCTTTACATTATTTCACGGAAGAAAATATAGGAATACCTACCGTTGCTGTTTGCTTTGAATCAGGCCAACATCAAGAGGACTTATCAGTCAGTAGAGCGATCGCTGCCATTACCAATTGTATGCGTACTATTGGATGCGTCAAGGCTGAAGATGTGGAAAATAAACATGATAAATTATTAATTGAGTTTTCTAAGGGGTTGCCCAAAGTTTCTCAATTATTGATGACACACACTATTGAAGATAAGGATGAATTTGTGATGCGACCAGGGTACAAAAATTTTCATTTTGTAAAAGAAGGAGAATTGGTAGCGGATGACCAAAAAGGGCCTATCCAAATTACAAAAGATGGTTTATTATTGATGCCACTTTACCAAAAACAGGGTGACGATGGATTTTTTTTAATAGAATCTATTGATGAGGAATTTGGATATTAAGTATTGTAGCACCAAGCTCCTGTAGCGCCAAGCTCTGCTTGGTGTAGTGTTATGACGTTCACCAAGCAGAGCTTGGCGCTACAGAAACTCGACGCTACAGACGCATAAATCACTCAAAAATTGTTATCTCCAAATCTTTCCTAAGTTTCACATCTTTTGAATTATGCTGTTGCCAATATGGGCTTAAAAGGGTCTTTTTTCTAGTGGCTTTAGTTGTTAACTGTTGACGAGAAAGTGCCGTATAGCTGTCAGTCCAACCTTCAATAATATAAGGTGCCTCTTTTTGGTAAAGAATGGTCAATTTTCTTTTTAAGCTAGGATAATTTATCTCGTAAGCCATTAAATTAGCCTGTTCAAATTCATTTCCTGCGTATACAGATTTTGAAATTTCAGCGTCCATCGGCTTCATATCCAAGTGCATTAAACGAACGATAGTCGCAGATGGAATCAATTGGGTTTTTCCAGTAGGCAACTTATTCGGATTCATCCGAATTCTGTTAAAAATTTCATCTTCGAGCATTGCTCCATTTATTGTATAGTCTTTGTCTCCTTCACTTTCAAAATAGGACCTTAATTCAACTTTATATTTATCCTTTTGCTGATTGATTTGCATATAACTCTGTCCACACCAATCTTGAGAAGAAATGGTTACTTTCTGTGTTTGAGGAAATTTATTAGTCTCCGTAGGTGTAAACACAGAAGTCATGATAGAGTAATCATAAACGCCTGTGGTAAACTTTCTCAAAAAATTATTTTTAAGAATAGGGGCTGAATTTTTATTGGTATAATTATCATTCTTCACTTGCTTATCTGTCAAAAAGTCTTCTGTCACAAACACCAAAACAGCTTCTCCTGGATGCACATCACTGTATCTAGCTTGCTCCAACTGGTAGCTACTGATTTCGGCTTTTCCTTGATACCAATAATCATCCAATTTGGTCACTTCATTTATTTTTACGGACTTGCTAGAAGTAGGAATAATTGCAAAGGAATCATTTCCTTGTTTTGGTGTTTCACAAGCGGTTAATAATAAAAATCCTAAAAATGGACCTATAAATAATAGCTTTTTCATTATTATTTAATTTTTTGTTATTATTTATTCAATAAAAAAAGGCTGCTTGCTTATGCAAACAGCCTTTTTCCTAAAGTGTTCGTTATCAATTATTCTAAAATTACTTTCTTTACAGCTATACCTGCTTCTGTCTGCACTTTGACAATGTAAAAACCTGCCGGAATATTGCTGACATTTAGTGGGATAACTTGGGCTGCTGGATTTAACTGAACAGTTTGATGATATAATTCTTGCCCATTCATATTAAATAGTCCAAGCGTCCCTGTTCTAGCTTCTTCATTTCTTAAACTTATATTTAAAAAATCGCCCGCAGGATTTGGGAACACCTCAAATAGTAGTCCAAGGTCTTCTAAATTTTGGACGCTTGTATTTAAGCCTCCTATTTCTACCAATGTTCCTCCTCCTTCTGCTTCCGCACATACATTATCACCTTGGGCAGTAGTCGCACAAGCTTCACTTTGATAACTAACTAAATCTAAAAATTCGACATCATCTATGTACCATCCATCATGGTCTTTAGTTGGAATCCTTTCATTAATATATCTTGTACTACCAAAGCGAAATCGAATGATGACCGTCTCTCCAATAAACGCACTTAGGTCAACATAGGATGCTTCAAAAGCATCATTTTGTCCCCAGAAAGCAGTCAAATCTGGTACAGCAAAAGTATTAAAAGAAATCGCACCTACATAGCCATTTCTAATAAAATTGGGTCCTAAATCTATCCAATTCGAGCCGCCATTGGTTGAAATTTCAACCAATCCTCCTGCTGTTCCTTCATCTATATCGTATTGATGAAAAAATCTTAAAGTTGGTTGATTTCCCGTCACTACAATTTCCTCAGCCAGTTGTAAAAATTGTTCACTATTTTCTGTTGTCGATGGATTGGATACATGCCAAGCAGTTTCTCCACTATTAACAAGTTCATTTTCTAGTTCAAATAAATTAGTATTCTCTTCGTCAATAATAAACCAAAAAAGGCCATCATTTTCTATATCGTCAAGAAACTGTCGAACAGAAGATTGTTCTGCAGCAGCCGATACGGTGTAAGAGACTTGTATTTCTTCTCCACTTGCTAAAGCAGGTACTTCAAATTGAATCGTACCACCTGCAATTGAAGCAGACATAGAAGCGGATTCAAAGGTTAATCCTTCTGGCAAATTATCGGTAATAACAACATTAGTGACCGCTTCGTCTTTATAATTTCCTAAGGTAAGGACGTATTCTATATCGTCACCCGCATTAATATTTTCGGTTGCCGTTTTTGTTATTAATAATTGATTAGAACAGCTTTTGGGCAGATCAAACCCTTCAATTGCATCATTTCTATCTCTAGTATCTCCTTGCTCTGCACTAAAACCTAATCCTCTACGGGCAAAAACCTCCCAAATCAAACATTCATTAGCCCCACCACTATTGGCTATATCGGCTGCCAAAATAGCATCTCTTCCATCTAGTATACCTGGACTACAGGGTTGAATTTTCAACGCATCCATGACTAATTGGATTGCTTGATTATTACCGCCTGTTCCTGAAAAAAGGTCTGGGTCCCAGCCAAATTCATCCACCATAGCCCAATATAAATCCCAAAGCACCGCTGTCCAAATTTCACCAACTTGGTGTACTGCAACTGTGCCAATAATATCATTCAATGTAAAAGGCGAAATAGACATATCGGTAGAATAAACAAACCGTCTAATGCCTTGTGCTTCTATTTCATTTCGTAGTACATAATTAGCAATGCCTCTTGGCTCTACGCCAGTATCTCCTTCATTTACACTTGTTACTAAAGCAAAGAAATCACTCCAACCTTCTCCCATTTGTTCATCATTAAATAAACAATTAGAGTTACCTCTTCCTCCAGATAGTCTGGTAGAAATACCATGACCATATTCATGGGCTACAATACCATTATCAAAATCTCCATCTAGGAAGTCTGGTCCGCTCAAATCTGGATTTTCTAAGGTTATTTCCAAACCATCGTCAATAGCCGCTCTCAGAATGGTACAATCACTTTGCTTTAACATGACCGTAGGAATATTAATAGGCGTAGAAAAACCCCCAGGAGCGCCCAAAGTAATAAGGGAATTTTCAACATTGCATATGATTACTGCTAATGCACCTGCATTTTCAGCATGAACGACTTTATCTACAAAATCACATTCTCCTCTATCTATAAATGCAATTTTCCCATTGACCTCTGCTACATTTTCTATTGGATTACAAACACGTGTGGGATTGCCGAAAGAACCATCTCTCGCTATTGCACCAAGGCCTGTAATACTTAGAGCGTCTTGACTTATATTAGGTCCAAACCTAGCCGTACTTACCTCATAGCTACCAGCTATTGCTTGAGGACTATTCACTGTCAATAGTCGTCCTCCTCCTCTATCCCAAACAAACATTTGCATTCTAGGATTAAATCCATCTCCTGGCGTAGCAAAAGTAGCATTCCCTATAAATTGACGCTCATTATCCATTACTGCTCTATTAATACCATCTTGTGCTTCCGCCCTTACATAGTCGCCATCTCCCGTAGGGAAATCATAATTTGTTTCTTGAAAATTTCCTGCTGCTTCATCAAAACCATAATTAAAAAAAATATCGTGCATCATATTTGTCATGTAGAATAGCTGGGTAGTTGCTGCATCTCTATACGTATCTGGTTCTGCTGCTTGATTAATTGGAAAATTAAAATTTAAATTATTTCCACCATCAGGCTCATTGCCAATAGATGAATTAATATCATTAATATCCGCATAAGCATGCGCATTATTTCCTCTGGTAATCGTAAATTCTGCGCCGGGTTGCCCATTCGTATCATGCCAACCAAAAGGAGATGCTACTGCATTGGCTGGTTCTTCTTCTATCGTTCTGATTCCATGTATTGGACTTTCTATCGGTATTGCATATACATTATAAGAACTGCCATCTACTGTTGGTGCTAGAGCAGTTGTTGTTGTTTTAGGTGTTCTATTTTCACGAGTATTTTCTAAAAAACCACAATTGTTCGTATGATTGTGCATACCAAGAGAACAGTGGGTGGTCCAGTTATTTTTATTTAAAATTTCCCCTGTTTGAGCATCTACTCTAACATTCCAAAAATCCGCTTTCTCGGTCATATCTATGGCAAATCCCCATGCTAAATGTAATTTTCCATCATCCATTAATTGATAAATGGGCTTGACTTGGATATCCGAATTAGAAATGTTTGTGTTTTTATATAGAAAGCTATTTCTACCTTTATTTTTCTTATTTGTAAAATCAGGAATGGTGGATATTTTTAAATGAACTGCCGCATTTTGTATCGCTACTTCTGGCGTAATCTTCGTTTGATTGATATTTATACGGGAAGCTATGTCTGGTAAAAACCGATTGGTCGCATGAAATACATCTCCGTTTGGTAGGATATTTACTGTACTAACGGCATTAAAAATTTCAACTCCTTGATAACGTTGATGTAGATAAATGTGGGTAACTCCATTATGCTTACTTGTTAAAATATTATCAACAACAACATCTGCAATATCTGCTTCCTCCAATTTCCATTTAACCCTATTTTCTATAAGATATTGTTTAGCGGTAGCAATGGCTTTTTCCTCCTGTCCAAAAACAGCAATTGTTAGAAAAAGACTAGCAAAGAGTAGGTAGATTTTTTTATTCATGCCTAGATAAGTTTTGTGGTTTATATGATGTCGTTATTAAGGGGATAATTTGTCAATTAAAATAACTGAACAAAATTGTTTTTCAAATACTTATTGTTTAAATGCTAAAATAGATGTTAGCATCAAGTAGTAATAGGAATTAGTTAAAAGTTTTCGGGAAGTTTTTTATAGAGGGTTTTGTATAAAATAGTCCTAACGCAAATAAAAACGGTGGATACCAAAACTAGGGATAAAGTAAGTATAAATAATCTATTTGACTATGTTTGTATTACATGATAACCGACAAAAGTTGATTTTTTGCAATTGTGTAGATAAAATTGTCTTCGTTTTTACTTTTCTATAACGATTTTGGGTACGCTTTCCATTTGCCAATCAATAACCAAACCTCCTGCCAAACTTTGTGCAATTTTTTTGCCATATAATATTTCTGATAAATATAGCGCTGCTTCAAAAGATTTTGCACCACCAGCTGAGGTAATATATTTTCCATCATGTACAAACAAGACATTTTCTCTGACATCTAAATGGGGAAACATTTTTCTAAATTTTTCAATATCACTTGGAAAGGTGGTACAAACAGCATTATCTAAAACACCTGCTTTTGCTAAGACAAACGCACCATCACAATGGGAGGTCATATATTTTGCCGTCTTATCCACTTTTTTAACAAAATTTATCATCGCTTCATCTTCCAAATCTGTATCTAAATGATGTTCTGCACTTGGTACGACTAAAATATCAATGATAGGTAAGTCATCTGCTAAATAATTATAATCAGGCAATAAACGAATTCCTTCAAAACTGGTAATGGGATTGAGGGTATTTGCTACCAAAAAGGTATTCATGGCTTTGATATTGTCTCTAAAAATCGTGTGTTGAAATATATCATATGGAGCTGTTAATTCGGTATTATAAACTCCGTCCATAATTAGGAAAGCTACATTATAGCGATTTTCTTTTAGGTCAACAGCTCTTTTAGAGACCGAAATAGTATTCGTTTGGTCTATTGTTTTATCAGGAGATTGGCAACTAAAAAAGAGCATTAATAATAGGAAAAGAGGAATAAATTTTTTCATCGTTGTATTTTAGAACATTCGCAAAAAATACCTATGCATCTTTCGTAGCTTAGGGTCTTTGATTTTTTTGTATTACATTCGGTTGAGGTTGTCTCATAAGTTATTTTTTTACACAACTCCCAACCATGTTACTTTTTCAATATTACATTGTCTATCAACCTAATTGCTCCTGTCCAAACGGCTGCACACACGACCACATAATCTGTATCACTCATTTTTTCAATGGGTTGTAAGGTATGTCCATCCACAATTTCAAAATATTCAGGTTTGAAATCTGGTACTTCATTCAGTTGAGCAATGGCTTTTTTTTCTACTTCCTTTACAGATAATCCACTTGCTATCCAATCATTCAATTGATGCAAGATTTTAGAAATAATAGGTGCATTTTGCCGATTTTGAGCAGTCAGCCTAACATTCCTTGAGCTTAAAGCCAAACCGTCTTCCTCTCTAATAATAGGACAGACCACCAATTGTGTGTTTGACTCCATTTGGTTCAACATATGCTGAATAAGGGTGAACTGTTGAAAATCTTTCTGTCCCATATATAATTTGTTAGGTTGCACAATATCTAACAAGCGATGAACTACTTCTACTACGCCGTCAAAATGGCCTGGGCGAAATTTTCCTTCCATGACTTTATCAACTAGTCCAAAATCAAAAGTAGGTATATTGATTCCTTGAGGATAAATGGTTTTTACAGTTGGATAAAACAACACATCATTATCTAAACTGGCCAACATTTCAATATCTCGACCTTCTGTTCTAGGGTATTTTTCTAAATCTTTAGGGTCATTAAATTGAGTAGGATTAACAAAAATACTACAGATACTTATATCATTTTCAGCTTTTGCTTTTTTTATCAAAGAAGCATGTCCTTGATGTAATGCACCCATCGTTGGGGTATACCCAAGGGTTAAGCCTTCCTTCCTTTTTTTTTCAAGATACGCTTGTAGTTTTTCGACTTCTTTAAATAATAACATAGGTAGATTTTATGTCAAATAAATACGAACAATAAATTACAATTTTTGAGAGATTTGACCCGAGATTAGTTGTGTTTACTAAATAAAAAACGTGGTCATGAAACTAGCTCGGAGTCAAATCAACTTGTAAAAGTGAAGAAATGATTCGTAAAAAAAGCATCATTTTTATAAAAAGCAGTTGTAATAAGCCATCTTAACTAGAGTTTAACGCACTTTACAGAGTGAAAATCAGTAAAAAGTGCCTTTTTTATGTTATTTTTGCAGTCCTGTTTAAAATGAGATGAACTAAAATTTTGGGTTCACAAAAGTGTTGAATTACCCATCATTTGAAAAAAGTCATTAATAACAGTTAGGTAAATACAAGTTACCTAAACTTAGGTTTAGTGGTTCGACTTGAATATTTACAACATTATTTGGTTCATCAGAAGTTTTAAATTTTATGTAATAAAGACTTTTGAGAAAGCCACATTTGTTCAATAAAGTATTGATAAAAACAACTACACTTTTATTTCTACTTAAATAATTGGTTTGAATGAGTAAGACGAAGGTTTTGATTGTAACCCAGGAGATGAGCCCTTATACGGTTGCTTCTGAAATTTCTGAAATTGCAAGAAGACTCCCACAGCACATTCAGGAACAAGGCATGGAAATTAGAATTTTAATGCCAAAATTTGGAACTATTAATGAGCGTAGACATCGCCTCCACGAAGTAGTCCGCCTCTCAGGTATGAATATTATCGTTGATGATGATGACTTTCCATTAATTATCAAAGTAGCTTCTGTCCAAGGAGCAAGAATGCAAGTTTATTTCCTAGATAACGAAGATTTCTTTAAGCGTAAGGCAACTTTCGAGGATGCAGACGGGAAAGCTTTTGAAGATAATCCAGATAGGATGATTTTCTTCTGTAAAGGAGTAATAGAAACAGTTAAGAAATTTGGGTGGGCGCCTGACATTGTTCATTGCCACGGTTGGATGACTAGTTTGATGCCACTTTATTTGAAGACGGCTTATAAATCTGAACCTTTATTCCAAGAGGCTAAGATTATTACTTCTGCCTACTTCAATCAAGTAGAAAATACCTTTTCAGATGACTTTATCACCAAAGCTTCTATCAATGATTTAGAAGCTTCAGATTTAGTAAGTTTCAAAAAAGAGGAGGGTATTTCTTTATTGGATGGGGCTATTGAATTTTCAGATGCAGTTATTGTAGGTAGTGAAGGTTATGAAAATGATGCTATTGATAAGGCGGAGAAAGTAGGTAAGCCAGTATTAGAGCACCAAAGCCCAGAAAATTACCTAGCAGCTTATGTGAATTTCTATAAGTCTTTACTAGAACAAGAAGAAACTGTATCCTAGCGGATATTTAGCATACTTATATTTAAGCGAGGAATAATGAGCAGCCAATAAGCTCCATTATTCCTCGTTTTGTTTTTATCCTTCTTTGACCAAAGAAGGAATTAATTTGATTTCAAGGTTTTTTTGATAGAAGAGAAAGAAAAATTGTCAAACAACCAAAAAAGTTTAGAATTGAAAGGAGTCCTTTACTAATTTGGTCAGAGCATCTTTTTATTTTGTATGTTAATCTTATTTTAAGATTTTCATAAAATACGGCTTAAAACAAAATTTAGCAGTACCATTGCATATTTTTTAATGAGTAGAAAATACTTAGAGCTTGTTGAGAATTTATCCTTTGGGTTAAAAACAAACTCCCAACAACTCTTAAGGAGTCTAATAATTTGAATTTTGGCTTGTTCTTTTTGTAACTATTTAATAATTACAAAATCATAAGCACTAAAATTTAATTTTCTACTTATTCCTGAAAAACACTTATAATAGTTATAAACAATGAGGCGTAGCAATTTTCAATTGATAATACTTCTGGCTGTAATGGCCATTTTTTCCTGCTCTGAACCAACCTTAATTGGTTCAGAAATATTAGAAGAAGACAAGCTAAACTTAGAATTTACAGATGAAATACCTATTGCGGGAGCAACTGTTCAAAGTGAAATTTTACAATCCTATAGCCCATTCCCTACGGCTCAATTAAATACTTCCATATTGGGTGATTTTGATGATGTTGATTTTGGTAGTGGGAAGGCAGATATCTATACCCAATTTTCGATAAGTAGCACACAAGTTCCTCCTAATATTAGTGGAGCGGTCTTAGATTCTATTGTTTTAAGTATAGCTTTTGATACCACATTAGCGGGTTTTGGAGATTTGACGCAAGCTTTTGATATAAAAGTTAGGGCGGTTGAAGAAGATTTACAAACTGTGGAAGATTATTTTTCTGACGAGTCATTCCAAACAAGTAGTAATACAATTGGCGAAGCCTCTATTATTCCCTCATTTGAACCTATTATATTAAATAGTTTCGTAACAGACTCTCTAACTTTTGATACGGTAGCTCCACAAATTAGGATTCCTTTAAATGAATCCTATGGTAGGCTTTTCTTGGAAGAACAAGATACATCTATTTTTGAAAGTACGGCAGCATTACAAGAAGCATTTAAAGGGATTTTCATTGAAGCAACTAGTGAGGATGGAGGTATTCTTAATTTAGATTTTTTCCAAGAGGGCAGTAGAATATCGTTATACTATAGAGCACTTTCTACGACGGTACTACTTGATACCATTCAGAGCGAATATCAATTTGATTTCAATAATACCAATTCCAGAACAGTTAATCTTACTGCGGACGTTTCTGGTTCAACCGTAGCATCTTTTATTGGTACGGGACGAGATAGCTTACTTTTTGTTCAAGGAATGCAAGGTGTCAACACAGAGATAAGTTTCCCTGATGTGTCTGACTTTCAGAATATTATTGTCAATCGAGCCGAACTAGAATTTACAGTAGCTAGTATAGCGGATACTGCAACGGAATTTTCTTTGCCGGCTCAACTAACAGTGACCACTTTAGAAGAGGGTGGTTTAAACATAATTCCAGATTTACAATCAGTTATTATTCAACAAAATATTAACAACGCTTTAGAAAATTTTGGTGGCCAACTAGTAGAAGAAATGGAAGATGGGGTATTGTTATTCAAATACAAAATAAATATATCTGACCATCTTCAAGGAATTATTGATGGAGAGGTAGAGAATAAATTGACTATCAGTGCGGGAGTAGAACAATCTGTTTTATCAGTTTCAGGTATAGCACTCAGAATTTATGACCTGCTACCAGCAAAAGTAACGGATGCATCTAGAGTCATTTTCTTTGGTCCGAACCATTCCCAATATCCAGTAAAATTAAACTTGACATTTACTAGAATATAATCTATTTTACCTATATTACCACTCCTCCTTATCGTTTATCCGTTTTTTTGATAACAAAAAAACGGATAAACGAACCATTTCTGCTTAAGAAGTGTATAAATTCAACACCAAATATTCGGAATAATCTCCCTTTGTAGCAAGATAAAAATAAATTTACATTTTTGGAAGTCATCTTGAAAGCTTTTGAGATAGCTAAAACGCTTAAAATGAAGCGTTTATTTGTCAATCCCAAAAGCTTTCGGGATTGA
This sequence comes from uncultured Saprospiraceae bacterium, assembly GCA_964392805.1. Classification (GTDB taxonomy): domain Bacteria; phylum Bacteroidota; class Bacteroidia; order Chitinophagales; family Saprospiraceae; genus JAFMDF01. The sequence continues at coordinate 9,067 of CAYMSC010000028.1, read as the reverse complement.
CAAATCATAAACTTATTTTTATCGCGTTCCTTTACAATCAACTTAGGCTAAATATTTGCTATTTATCTATTTGTTTCCCCAATTTTAATTATTTCTTAATCATTATAATCCCTCAGACATATGTGTGGCATCGTAGCATATTTAGGAAAAAAGCAAGCGTACCCAATCTTAGTTAAAGGTCTTAAAAGACTAGAATATCGTGGATACGATAGTTCAGGTATTGCACTATTAAACGGTAAGTTAAATGTTTACAAAAAGAAAGGTAAAGTCAAAGACTTAGAAGATTTTGTTGAAAATCAATCTAAAAGTGGCACGATTGGTATTGGTCATACACGCTGGGCAACTCACGGTAAACCAGATGATACAAATGCCCACCCCCATACCTCTAGTAGCGGCCGGTTGACTTTAGTACATAATGGTATTATTGAAAACTATTCCTTACTAAAGGAAGCACTAAAAAAATTAGGACATACCTTTAAAAGTGAAACGGACACAGAAGTTTTAGTCAATCTTATAGAAGAATTACAAAATGCAGATGGGCTTTCTTTAGAAGAAGCAGTAAGGGTTGCCTTGACTAAAGTAGTTGGTGCCTATGCTATTGTTGTCATGGATAAAAATGAGCCGGACAAATTAGTGGCTGCTCGACAATCTAGTCCTTTAGTTGTAGGAATTGGAGAAGATGAATTTTATCTAGCCTCTGATGGAACACCAATTGTAGAATATACAAAGAAAGTGATTTATTTAAAAGATGAAGAAATTGTAACCGTAAAAAGAAACGGTGAGATTTCTATCAAATCTATTAGTAATGAACTGCAAACGCCTTTTATTCAAGAATTAGAAATGGAAATCGAGGCCTTAGAAAAAGGGGGCTATGATTATTTTATGTTAAAAGAAATACATGAGCAACCAAAAACGATTGCAGAATGTATGCGAGGTCGATTAAATGCGGAAGAAGGCTGGGTGAGTTTAGGTGGTGTGCAAGAACTTAAAGAAAAAATGTTGGCAGCTCAACGATTTATTATTGTAAGCTGCGGTACTTCTTGGCATTCAGGCTTAATCGGAGAATACCTATTTGAAGATTTAGTAAGAATTCCTGTTGAAGTAGAATATGCTTCAGAATTTAGGTATAGAAATCCTGTTATAACAGATAAAGATATTGTTATTGCTATTTCTCAATCTGGTGAAACTGCCGATACTTTAGCCGCTTTAAAATTAGCGAAAGAGAAAGGGGCTTTAACTTTTGGTATTGTCAATGTCGTTGGTTCTTCTATCGCTCGTTTTACAGATGCGGGATGTTACATTCACGTAGGGCCAGAGATTGGCGTTGCCTCTACGAAGGCTTTTACAGGTCAAGTAACCTTGTTGACTATGCTAGCTTTGATGTTTGCTAAAGAGAAAAAATCTATTTCAGACACCTATTTTAATCAATTAGTGACTGAATTAGACCGAATTCCAGAAAAGGTAGCCGAAGTATTAGCCATCAACAAACAAATTGAGTATATTGCAGGCGAAATTAAAGACGCACCAAATGCGTTATACTTAGGAAGAGGCTATAACTTCCCAGTAGCTTTGGAAGGAGCCTTGAAATTAAAAGAAATTTCTTATATCCATGCTGAAGGTTATCCTGCCGCAGAAATGAAGCATGGTCCAATCGCTTTGATTGATGAAAATATGCCGGTAGTGGTCATCGCCACTAATACAAGTGCCTACGAAAAAATTACCAGTAATATTCAAGAAGTTAAAGCCAGAAGAGGTATAGTTATCGCCATTGTGGAAAAAGGCGAGAAAGAAATTAGTAAAATTGCTGACTATACTATCGAAATACCTGCTACGGAAGAACCATTAACTCCGTTAATTGCTTCTATTCCGTTACAGTTATTGTCTTATCACATCGCTGTTATGCGAGGTTGCAACGTTGACCAACCTAGAAACCTTGCAAAATCAGTGACGGTTGAATAAATTTAAAAGCGACAAAAATAAATTGGTTGTTTTTGAAATGCGAGCAAACACCGTTTGCGAATCGTAAAACGGGGGGTTTTTTAATAGGTTGAAAACCTATTAAAAAACGCAATCCAAAAACAAAACAAACAAGTTATCTTTTGTCCATACAAAAGGAAAAGTTATGATGGTAGATAATGCCTTAAATATGGAATATAATTCTCAACGAGAATTATTAATTATTCCTGAATATGGCCGAAATATTCAAAGACTTATTTTGCATGCTAAAACTATTGATGATGATGAAAAGCGGCAAGCTTTCGTAGAACGCATGATTGATTTGATGTATCAAATGCATCCACAAAATCGAAATATTGAAGATTATAAAGAGAAATTGTGGAAGCATATTTTTAGAATTGCAGATTATGATTTGGTAGTAACGCCACCTAGTGGTATTATCCCAACGCCAGAAGATAGTTATAAGCGCCCAGAAATTGTGCCTTATCCAAAATCGGAAGCACGGTTTAGACATTATGGAAATAATGTGACGCAATTGATTAAAAAAGCCATTACAATGGAAGAAGGCCCTATTCGAGATGGCTTTACCAAAGTGATTGGCTCTTATATGAAGTTGGCTTATAAAACTTGGAATCGAGAACATTTTGTTAGTGACGAAGTTATCAAAAATGATTTGTTGACGCTTTCAGAAGGTAATTTAGTGTTGGCAGAAGAGATTTCTATTGATAATTTAGCAGATGCTAGAAAAAGAAAGAAATCTAACGATAGAGGTGATTACCGAGATAATAGAGACTATCGTGGCGATAGAGATCATAGAGGAGGTGACCGTTATCACAAACGTAGACACAATGGCGGTGGCAGACGAAGATAATTTATTGTCTAAGTCATAAATAAAGGTTCTCTTACAAATACCGTGAAGTAGTCGATTTAATTCCAATTTTTTTCTTTCTCTTCGGTCAGAAAAGAACTGAAATCAAATCGACGACGGAATTTGTCAGAGAACGTAAATAAAAAAGGGAGGGCGAATGCCTTCCCTTTTTTATTGGAAGTAACTTGCAAATAATAGTTAACAGACAGCGGATATTAGATTTTCATAAGCATATAATAAGGTACTTAAATTCAAATCTTAAAAAGATACATCTTTGTAAAACCTAAGGACAAAATAATAAGTATACTTGATACAAATTTTGCAAAAAATAAACGGCATTTATATATCGGTATCTACTAGACTATTTTATCTTTGAGGTCAATTCGATAATAATTTTATAAAACAGGATGGCTGTATAAAAATAGTTGCCTGTCCAAATTTCAAAATAAAACTACACCAATGCCATCAGAATCTTTTAAAGTTGTAGGCGGAAAAAAATTAAAAGGTAGCATCGTTCCCCAAGGTGCTAAGAATGAGACCCTTCAAATCTTATGTGCTGTTTTATTGACAGATAAAAAAGTTACGATTACGAATGTGCCTGACATCATTGATGTTCGTCGGTTAATTGCCTTATTAAAAGGCCTAGGGGTTGAGGTGGTGAAAAAATCCGCAGACACTTATGTCTTCCAAGCGAAGGATGTAGATTTAGATTTTTTTGAAACACCCGAATTTCAAAAAGATGCTAAAAAAATCAGAGGTTCTGTAATGCTAATTGGCCCTTTATTAGCTCGATTTGGTAGAGCCTTTTTACCTAAACCGGGTGGGGATAAAATTGGTCGAAGACGGCTAGACACCCATTTTATCGGTTTTCAAAAATTAGGCGCTGTTTTTAATTATGATGATGAAAAAAGCTGCTACCATATAGAAGGAGACAAATTAAAAGGGACTTTTATTTTAATGGATGAAATTTCGGTGACAGGAACAGCTAATGTTGTCTTGGCAGCCGTCTTAGCAAAGGGGACGACCCAAATTTACAATGCTGCCTGTGAGCCGTATTTACAACAATTGTGTAAAATGCTCAATCGAATGGGGGCGAAAATTTCGGGTATTGGATCTAATTTATTGACCATTGAAGGAGTTAAATCTTTGAAAGGAACAAGCCATAAAATTCTACCTGACATGATTGAAATTGGTAGTTTTATCGGTCTTGCTGCCATGACTCAATCTGAAATTACGATTAAAGATGCTGCGGTAAAAGAATTGGGAAATATTTTAGCTGTTTTCCAAAGAATGGGTATTCAAATGGACATTCAAGGGGACGACATCTATATTCCTGCTCAAACTAATTATGAAATTCAAACCTTTATTGATGGGTCTATTATGACTATTTATGATTCTCCTTGGCCTGGCTTTACGCCCGACTTGATGAGTATTATTTTGGTCATGGCAACGCAGGCGAGAGGTAGTGTTTTGATTCATCAAAAGATGTTTGAAAGTCGATTATTCTTCGTTGATAAATTAATTGATATGGGCGCTCAGATTATTTTATGCGACCCACACCGAGCAACGGTTATCGGCTTGGATAGACGCTATGCGCTAAAAGCTATCGAAATGACTTCTCCCGATATTCGAGCGGGCGTTTCTCTATTGATTGCAGCAATGTCTGCTAATGGAACGAGTACGATTCATAATATTCAACAAATTGACCGAGGATATCAGAATATTGATAGCCGACTCAATGCTTTAGGCGCAGATATTCAACGGGTTGTTATAGGATAGATAGCTCTGGAAGCTCTAGATTATGCAAAAATTATTTCGAGAGCTAAGTGCGTCAGATAAAAGATGGAATTTTTTTAACCTGTATAGAATCCGTTGCTGAAAAAAATAATCCGCAATTCGCAACCCGTACAACTATGGCTACTACAAAAACAAAAGTTTCTAAAAAGAAAAAACGTGCTTTTAAAGGCGTACCCGAACAGCAATTTATAGAAGTGATTAGCTCAAAGGTGCATAATTTAAAAGATGTTACGGTACGTATTCCTCGGAATCAACTAGTGGTGATTACTGGAATTAGTGGCAGTGGTAAATCTTCTTTGGCTTTTGATACCATTTATGCAGAAGGGCAACGCCGATACATGGAAACCTTTTCTGCTTACGCTCGCCAATTTATTGGGGAAATGGAACGCCCTGATGTCGAAAAAATTATTGGTTTAAGTCCCGTTATTTCTATTGAGCAAAAAACGGTTGGCAGAAATCCTCGCTCTACGGTTGGCACCATTACAGAGGTCTACGATTTTCTCCGTTTATTATTTGCTAGAATCGGCGAAGCTCATTCCTATAAGACGGGTAAGAAAATGGTAAAATATACCGAAGAGCAAATTTTAGAACATATTTATGAACATTTTGCAGGTAAAAAAGTATTGGTTTTAGCACCCGTAGTTAGAGGAAGAAAAGGACATTATCGAGAATTATTTGACCATACTAGAAAACAAGGGTATACTAAAGTTAGAGTGGATGGAGAAATTCTTGATTTAGAACCTCGAATGCAAGTAGACCGCTACAAAGTTCATGATATTGAAATTGTCATTGACCGCTTGAAAGTAACAGAAGAACGTAGGGAAAGATTAGTAGAGTCGCTTAAAGTGGGCATGAAATTGGGGAATGGATTAATTATGTTGATGGATAGTGAGACGAACGAAATTTATCCTTATAGCCGTCATTTGATGGATGCCGATTCTGGAATTTCTTACGAAGAACCTTCTCCCAATACGTTTTCTTTTAACTCTCCTTATGGTTATTGTCCAAATTGCAAAGGACTTGGTAAAGTGGATAAAGTGGATTTAGAAAAAGTCATTCCTGATAAATCTAAATCTATTGATGAACAAGGTATTGTTCCTTTCGGAGAGGTGAGAGACACCATGAATTTTAAGCAATTAAAAGCAATTGCCAAAAAGTATAAATTTACTTTTGCGACCCCCATTAAAAAAATTCCGGAAGCGGCACTCAACACGATTTTGTATGGCGGAGATGATAGTGTGCAAGTCAATATCCGCTATGGCAAAAAAGATTATAGTTATGATTTAGCTTTTGATGGTTTGGTGAAAATGTTGAGTAGATGGTATGCAGATACTTCCTCCGAAAAAATTAGACGCTGGGCAGAAGAATTTATGGTCGTCGATAAATGTCCTGAATGCAATGGACAACGACTTAAAAAAGAATCCCTCCATTTTAAAATAAAAGATAAAAATATTTCCGATGTCTCGGAAATGGATTTAGTACCTTTAAGCAAGTGGCTTGAAGGAATTGAAAATGATTTGTCGGAAAGACAAGCCGTTATTGCCAAAGATATTCTAAAGGAATTACGTCTCCGTCTTGGTTTTTTGCTGCACGTAGGTTTGACTTATTTGTCTTTAAATCGCCCTGCAAGAACGCTTTCTGGTGGAGAAGCCCAACGAATTCGCTTAGCCACTCAAATTGGTTCTCAGTTGACGGGAATTACTTACATTTTAGATGAGCCTAGTATTGGTTTACACCAAAGAGATAATCAAAAATTAATTGAAGCCTTGAGAGAATTAGCAGAAATTGGTAATTCTGTTTTGGTTGTAGAACACGATAAAGACATTATGCTGGCTTCTGATTATTTGATTGATTTGGGCCCAGGTGCAGGAAAATTTGGGGGAGAATTAGTAGGCGAAGGCATTCCAAAAGATTTTATTAAAAATAAGACCATTACCGCAGAATATCTAAATAATGTTCGCCAGATAGCCATTCCAAAAGAACGCAGAAAAGGAAATGGAGAAAAAATAGTGCTTAAAGGTGCGACAGGTAATAATCTCAAAAATGTAGACTTAACCATTCCGCTAGGCACTTTTTGTTGTGTTACAGGTGTTTCGGGTAGTGGGAAATCTACGTTAATCAATGAGACCCTCTATCCTATTTTAAGACAACATTTTTATAAAAGTAGAAAAAGACCCTTAGCCTATAAATCTTTTAAGGGTTTGGAACATTTGGATAAAGTCATTGAAATTGACCAATCGCCTATTGGGCGTACCCCTCGTTCTAATCCTGCTACTTACACGGGGGTCTTTACAGAAATCAGAAAATTATTTACCAAGCATCCCGAATCTTTAATTCGAGGCTATAAAGCGGGACGTTTTTCTTTTAATGTAAAAGGCGGACGTTGTGAAACTTGCCAAGGGGCAGGTAAGAGAGTGATTGAAATGAATTTCTTACCCGATGTTCAAGTCCAATGTGAAACGTGCATGGGACGGCGCTATAATCGGGAAACCTTAGAAATTTTATACAAAGGGAAATCCATTTCTGATGTATTGGATATGACTGTAGATGAAGCGGTGGTTTTCTTTGAAAATATTCCTAAGATTTATCGAAAGATGAAAACTTTACAAGAGGTTGGATTAGGCTATATTTCTTTGGGGCAACAAGCCACGACTTTATCGGGTGGAGAGGCGCAAAGGGTCAAATTATCGGAAGAATTATCCAAAAGAGCTACTGGAAAAACGCTTTATATTTTGGATGAACCAACAACTGGTTTACACTTTCAAGATATTGAGCATTTGTTAGGGGTGTTAAATAAGCTAGTTGACAAAGGAAATACGATTGTGGTTATCGAACATAATATGGATATTGTTAAAGTAGCCGACCATATTGTTGATATTGGACCAGAAGGTGGAAGTGGTGGAGGGGAAGTGGTTTGTGTGGGAACGCCTGAGAAAGTAGCTAAGCATAAGGAGAGTCATACGGGGCGGTTTTTGAAGGAGGAGTTGTAGATAAGTGGTGGATGCCAGTGAATTATGGGCTGGTATTTTTAGTTTGTAGACTAGAAATTAATTGGATTTTAGCAAATTGATTATAGATATATGAACGAGTTAGTTTGTATGAATAAGTTCGCTATTATTAGAAAAACAAGACAAAACAAAGCAAAAATTGAAGAACAAAAATTGGAAAAAATATACTTTTGAATTCTTATCAATTTTTATTGCAGTTGTATCGGCTTTCGCTTTAAACAATTGGAATGAAAATAGAAATAATCAAAATTCGGAACAAAAAATATTGACCGAAATAAGAAATAGTATTGAGATAGATATTAAAGATTTTAATGTTAATATAAAAGGTAATAAAATAAGTTTACGGGCGGATACTATTTTTAAAGATTTACTAAATGGGAAAGAGGTATCACAAGATTCAATTGGTCTTTATTATACTGCGTTGTTTAGAGACTATATTCCAATTATTAATAAGTCAGCCTACGAATCGCTTAAAGCAAATAATTTAAAGACGGTTACAAATGATTCTTTGAGATTGCAGATAATAGAGCTTTACGATTATTACTACAGTATTATAGAAGCTCTTGAATATAGTGTCCCAGAAATGCAATCATTTGATAATTACTTTTCGGAAGTAAATAAAATGCTAACCCCATACATGGAATTCGATAAAGAAACTGGAAATTTGATTGCTGTAAAACATCCTTATAAATTATCAGAAATCGAAAAGAAAGAGATATTAAGTTATTTATGGAGAATACGAAACAATAGGAAATTCAAATTAGGTCGTTATGAAAAAATTATTGAAGTAATAAACAAAGTGAAATTGAATATAGAAAAAGAATTGGAAAACAACAAATAACAAAACATTAACATTTGTTGATAACAAAAGTTACCAGCGCTGTCGATGCGGGGACGTTGTTCATTAAGAAAAAATGAAAGCAGAAAAGAAAATCAAAAAATGAAAACGAAGCCTAATAAAAGCATAAATGGCAAGTAGCTGTATGCCCGCCATCTGACATCTATAAATCAATTATCTACTCAACTAAATCAAATAAATAAACGAATAGAAGAAATAAAGAATCAATAATTACTTTGGAATAATAAAGCGACTGAAGAAAAAATCTTTAAAGTAGTTACAAAATGTTTAGATAAAAATATGACTCCAGAAGACATTGCAGATATAGTAGAAAAAGCCGTTGAGGAAATTCTAGTTGTAATCGAAGAAATCAAACGAAAGATATAAAACGACTTAATATATCAAAATACTACAAAAGCCCTTCAAGTTCTACAACTCGAAGGGCTTTTTTTATAGAAAAAACCGCCATAGGCGGAGGAATGCAACGAACGAGGCACAGCCTCGCTCGAACGCCCAATACTTTGAAATTTTACATTTGAAATTTCGAATTTTAGATTTCTAAAACTCCGCATTCCCTGGCGTACGAGGAAAAGGAATCAC
>CAYMSC010000027.1:7709-27481 GCA_964392805.1 uncultured Saprospiraceae bacterium | reverse complement strand
AGAATGGACTGACATTAGAGATTTTGGTGTTAAGAAAATTATTAAAAAAAGGCACTGGAGTACCCTTGTTTGAGCAAAGCGAGTTTGGGTACGGATGCCTTTTTTTTGAAAAACCAAATGCGGAAGTTATTTTTTCGTCATTACTAAATGCTCTTAAAAGGTTAAGACCTTGTTAAAAAGAATTAATTTTATGTATTCTTAAATTATTCTTCGTCTTAATAAGGAAATTAAAAAGAGGCATTTTTATAGAAAGAAAGATTAAATACTTTACCTTCGATAAAAATCGTTTCTAAGTTATTCCAAACCTGCTCATTAAAATGAGTCAATTGCTTCTCTTATGAACGATAGACAAAAAAATGATTTTAAATTACCAAGAACAAAAATTAGGAGAATATTGCCAATATTGGTAGTCGCTGTTTTGGCGATGATTTCTCTCCAATTTTACTACCATACACAAAACGAACTAATGCCCAATTTCGATAATGAGCCTTACGAACAAGCTTGGAAAAAAGTAGATTCTTTGGAACAAAAAGGACTACCCAAATCTGCTTTAGAACATGCGGAGGCTATTTATACCAAAGCAAAAAAAGAGCAAAATAGTCCGCAGACGATAAAAGCGATTATTTATAAGGGGAAATATCAAGTCCAACTTGAGGAAGAGGGATTAGTCAATGCTATTGTTGCAGTGGAAAAAGAGATGGAAAACGCACCTTTCCCTGAACAGTCAGTTTTACAATCTATTTTGGCAGAAATGTATATCCAATATTATCAAAATAATGCTTGGAAAATACAAAACAGAACTGCTACGGTTGATTTTGAGAATGAAGATATGCGAACATGGACGGTAGCACAGCTTATAGAAAAAGGACGAGCATTGTATTTAGCTTCCGTAAAAGGGCAAATGACGAAAAAAATTGACATTGAAAATTTTGATGCTATTTTAAGAACAGGAAAAAATACTGAAAAACTTAGACCTACCCTATACGATTTCTTAGCACATAGAGCCTTACAATTTTTTAATTCTCAGCGGAGTCAACTAACCGAACCTGCTTATAAATATTACCTTAGAGATGCAGAAGCCTTTGCCCCAGCAAAGGAATTTGTCAAAGCATCTTTTACCACAAAAGATACTTCTTCTGGTAAATTTCAAACCATTTTATTGTATCAAGATTTATTGCAATCGCATTTGGATGATAAATCACCAGAAGCTTTGGTGGATGTAGATTTGATGCGCCTAAAATTTATGTATGATAATGCCGTGATTGGTAATAAAGAAGCATTATACGAAAAGGCTTTAGAAGATTTAGGAAGCGCCTATTTGAATAATCCCGTCTATGCAGAAATCGTGCATAAATTGGCTAATTTATATCAAATACGAGGACAAAAATACCAAGCTAATCCAGAGAATATAGGCAAGTTTGATTTTCTAAAAGCCTATAACCTTTGCACCCAAGCCATTACAAAATATCCAAATTCGATAGGCGCAGCTTATTGTAAGAATCTTCAAAGTTCGCTTTTACGAAAAGAATTACAATTACAAATCGAAAAAGTTAATTTACCGAATCAGCCGATTTTAACTTCGATTAATTATAGAAATGTATCAAAAGTTTATTTAAAAGTAGTAGAGATTGGCTATGGTGCTCAAGATGAATTGATTGGGAAGAGCCAGCAGCAAATTGTCAATTGGTTGAACCAACAAAAAATTGTCCAACAAAAAACATTAGATTTACCACAAGAGGGAGATTATAGACAACATCGGACGGAAATAGGTTTAGACAAGTTGCCATTTGGATTTTATGGAGTCTTAATAGCTAATAATACGGACTTTGTTGGCGAAGGAGGGGCAGTCGGTTATACTACAACTCATATTTCAAGTTTGGCAAATTGGTCTAGAACCACGGGGCAGATGCAGCCTGAAATGGTGATTGTAGACCGTGCCACAGGCGCGCCATTAGCAGGAGTAATTGCTGAATTATACACTAGGAAATATAATGCAATAACTAGGAAATATAACTATAAAAAGACGACATCGGCAAGAAGTGATGCAAAAGGAATAGTCACTTTAAATATGAACGAACGGGATAATTTTAAAGTTAAGTTAATCAATGGAGAAGATGTTTTATTCTTAGATGATAATTATTCCAATTATTTCTATAATAATGTGGGTCCTTCGCAAACAGTAACACATTTCTTCTTGGATAGAGCGATTTATAGACCGGGACAAACCGTTTACTTTAAAGGCATTGTACTGGAAAAATCGCCAAATGGTATACCGACTGTTCAGGCCAATAAAAAAGTAGAAATAACCTTTTTTGATACCAATCGACAAGCGGTGGAAAAAATGGAATTGAGGACTAATGAATATGGAACGATTAATGGTTCTTTTACTGCGCCGAAAAGTGGTCTGTTAGGAAATATGAGCTTAGTATCTAGTGCTGGTGGTACAAAGTATTTTAATGTAGAAGAATACAAACGCCCTAAATTTGAAGTGACTTTTGAGCCAATTACAGGTAGTTACAAATTAGGCGAAGAGGTGACCGTAGAAGGGGTAGCTAAAGCATTTGCTGGAAATAATATTGACAATGCTAAGGTGTCCTACCGAGTGGTTCGACAAGTGCGTTTTCCTTATCGACCTTATTATTTTTCTCGTTATAATCCCTATCAACGACCAGATATGGAAATTACGAATGGGGAACTAACCACCGATGCAGCGGGTAAGTTTAAACTGACCTTTAAAGCCATTCCTGATGAGTCTATCCCATCGGAAAAAAAGCCAACTTTCAATTATAAAATCTTCGCTGACGTTACCGATATAACAGGAGAAACGCAGTCGAACGAATTGCAAACATCCGTGGGATATATTGCATTGAAAGCAGAGGTGGAGATGCCTAATAAAATTGAAAGGTCAAAAGCTTTTCCATTAAAAGTGAGTACTAAGAACTTAGCAGGGGAGTTTGAGGCAGCAAAAGTAGAAATTACGGTACATCAATTAAAAACGCCAGCAAAAACTTTCAAAACTCGATTTTGGAATAAACCAGATACCTACTTGTTGTCTGAAAAAGAATTTGATGCGCAATTTTCAGATTTTGCTTATAAAAATGAGGACGATAAAATAAACTGGAGAACAGATAAATCTATCTATAAAGAAGATATTGATACCCAATTAAAAACGGCATGGAGTTTACCTGTCCATACCTGGGAAGCAGGCGAATATTTGTTGGTACTGAAAACCAAGGATAAATATGGGCAGGCAATAGAAGTCAAAGAGTATTTCCAATTATATGATTTATCTAGCAAACAATTTGCGGGGAATGATGCCTTTTGGTTAAATCATCCAAGCAAAACTTTTGAACCAAATGAAACAGCGGAGGTATGTTTTGCTTCAGCTTTAGATAAAGTGTATGCACTAGTGGAAGTGGAGAAAAAAGGAAAAGTGGTAAGCAGAGAATGGAAAGAAATTAATGGAAAAGAGGATGTTCAATTTCCAGTTTTGGAAACAGACAGAGGTAACTTCCATTACCATATAACTTTCACAAAGAATAATCGAACGTACAAAGAAAGTAAAACGATAAAAGTACCTTGGTCGAATAAAGAATTGACCATCGAATATTCCACCTTTAGAGATAAACTTAGCCCTGGTCAAGAAGAGGAATGGCGCATAAAAGTATCGGGCCCAAAGAGCGAAAAGATAGCTGCCGAAATGGTGGCAACGATGTATGATGCCTCTTTAGACCAATTTGCTAGAAACGACTGGATATTAGATGTTTTTCCATTAGATGACTATCCACAAGTTTCTTGGGTAACCAATGGTTTTAATAGCCAACAAACTTACATTTATACAAGAAATTGGCAACCTGTTTTTGAACGACAACAACGAAAAAGCTATCATCATCTAAATTGGTTTGGCTTTCCGTTTCATGGTCGAGCAATGGCAGTATCTCGAAGTAGTATGTCCAGAGGAGGAAGAAAAGCGAAGCGTAGTGCAAAAATGATGGATGCAGCGCCAGCACCAGAAATGTTGGAAATGTCAGTAGAAGCTGATGCAGCAGATTTGTTACAAGGAAAAGCAAGCGGTGTTCAAGTTGTAGGTAGGCGAGATGATTTAGATACTAATTCGGAACAAGAAGAAACTAGTGGAGCAAAAGTAGACTTATCAGATGTGAAAGTTCGGACCAATCTAAACGAAACGGTCTTCTTTATGCCTGATTTGCATACGGATGAGGAAGGTAATATCATCATTAAATTTACGATGAATGAAGCCTTGACTCGATGGAAATTTTTAGGTTTAGCAACGACTAAAGACCTTAAAATAGCGACGACTTCCAAAGAAATTATTACGCAGAAAGAATTGATGGTTCAACCAAATGCACCTAGATTTTTGCGAGAAGGCGATAAAATCAACTTTACTGCTAAGGTGAGTAACCTAACAGAGAATGATTTGACAGGAGAAGCAAAAATTCAATTATTTGATGCTTTAACGATGGAGCCGATTGATGCAAAATTAGGCTTAGAAAATACGCTTGTTTCTTTTACTGCAAAAGCTGGACAATCTGCACCATTAAGTTGGAACTTGAATATTCCTTTTGGGGAAGTATTGGCAGTAACGCATAGAGTGATTGCCACAGCAGGTAATTTTTCTGACGGAGAAGAAAGTAGCTTACCTGTATTGACGAATAGAATGTTGGTGACAGAAACCAAGCCATTAGCATTAAGAGGGAAAGAAACAAAGACTTTTACTTTGGAGAGTTTGAAAAATGCAGCGAATTCAAATAGCTTGACCCCTCATAAATATACTTTAGAATTCACCTCCAATCCCGCATGGTATGCGGTACAAGCCTTACCATATTTGATGGAGTATCCTTACGATTGTACGGAGCAAATTTTCAACAGGTATTACGCCAATGCACTAGCAAGCACTGTGTCAAATTCGCATCCTAAAATCAAAAATATTTTTGATAGTTGGAAAGGAACGGAGGCGATGAAAAGCAATTTGTCTAAAAATCAGGAATTAAAATCAGCTTTATTGGAAGAAACCCCTTGGGTATTAGCTGCACAAAGTGAGGAAGAACAAAAGCGGAATATTGGTTTATTATTTGATTTGAATAAAATGGCAGACGAACAAGCCATTGCTTTAGCTAAAATTACAGAACGCCAGTTGTCAAACGGTGGTTTTGCGTGGTTTCCAGGTGGTAGAGATAGTTGGTATATCACTCAAAATTTAGTAGAGGGTATGGGACATTTACAGAAACTAAATGCCTTGGATATTGGTCGAGAAAGTGCGGTGGATAATATGCTATCAAAAGCAGTGTCTTACATGGATAACCGTTTAGTGAAACACTATGATGATCTAGCCAAAAGGGTTAAAAATGGCAATACTAAATTTGAGGAGGACCATTTGAGTAATTTAGTGATTCACTATTTATATGCTCGTTCTTTTTTCCTTGATATTAATAGAAATAAAGATACGGATGAAGCGTTTAATTATTATGTTGGACAAGCCGAACAGTTTTGGTTAAATAAAGGAGTTTACCAAGAAGGAATGATAGGTTTAGCTTTGAACAGAATAGGAAAATCAGCCGTGCCACAAGATATTTTGAAGTCTTTGAAAGAGCGTGCTTTAAAGAGCGAAGAATTGGGCATGTATTGGAATAACCCTGCTGGTTTTAGATGGCATCAATTGCCGATTGAAACACACGCAATGGCGATTGAATTATTTGAAGAAGTGGCGAATGACCAAGCTTTAGTCAATGAATTAAAAATTTGGTTATTAAAAAATAAGCAGACCAATCATTGGAAGACCACCAAAGCAACGAGTGCGGTAACTTATGCATTATTGATGAGTGGAGATAATTGGATTTTGGAAGACCAACAGGTTGATGTTACGCTTGGAAGCGGAAATGCTTACGCTAAGCAAATAGACCAAGCGCAAACTACACCAGAAGCAGGAACAGGCTATTTCAAAACGTCTTGGAATGGTTCGGAGGTCCAAGCAGACATGGCAGAAATAAAAGTTAAAAACCCAAATAAGCAACCTGCATGGGGCGCAGTTTACTGGCAATATTTTGAAGATTTGGACAAAGTGACTACCTTCAAAGAAACACCCTTAACCATTAATAAGCAGTTGTTTAAAGAGACAAATTCGGATAAAGGTCCTGTCATTCGACCAATCGCAGCAGGGGCAAGCCTTCAACCGGGCGATAAGCTAAAAGTACGTATCGAAATTCGAGTAGATAGAGACATGGAATATGTGCATTTAAAGGATATGCGAGCAAGTGGTTTTGAGCCTATAAATATTTTGAGTGGCTATAAGTGGAAGAGTGGTTTAGGATATTATGAAAGTACAGGTGATGTAGCCACCAACTTTTTTATGGACTTTTTGCCAAAAGGAACGCATGTTTTTGAATATCCATTGAGAGTGGTTCATAGTGGCGACTTTTCTAATGGGGTGACTTCCATGCAATGTATGTATGCGCCTGAGTTTAGTAGCCATTCTGAGGGGATTCGGGTAACGGTGGAGTAGGGGAAAAAAAATCTTAAATCATAGTTCATAAAAGTGATTTTTGAAAGTCATCTGACAGCTAAGTTCATTTTACAAACTTAGGATTAGGGATTTAGCAAAAAATAACCTACGCAGTCTTATTAGGAGGATTGGAACACATGAACCCGTAAGGGTGAACCGCTTGCGGATGGGATGGCTAACGGATAGAACGGTTTCTTTACTTGATTTGCTCTAGGTCGTGTTCTTTTTTGCGTAGGTTATTTTTTTCGTTTTCCCTTAATTAAAATTAATAGAGTGTCCGATTGATATTTACTAATTTTTTAATTTGTGCAGAATTCATTGCTAAGTAAGTGAGAGGTCAGATTTAAGACCGATAAATCTGTCAGAAGTCAGACGTGTCAAAACGTTGACAAACAGCAAATTAGGTCAAATTTGATTAAAATTATTTGCTTGAATTATTTCTGTCTTTCAACTTAGTGGGACAAAAATAACTTTACATTTTCTCTAAATAACTGAGGCAAGGGGCCCATACGCCACAAGAATCAGGATTCCCTGCCATGTCTAATTGAGCCTTTCGATTTAGAGGACGAGCGACTAAAGTCCAATTAACCAAGTCCGTTGAATGATGAATCTGCACTCCAGGAAACCATTCAAAGGTGGAAGTAGCAATATAATAATCTGGTCCAACCCTAATAATAGATGGGTCAGGATTGAAACCACTTAAAATGGGATTTGTAATGGTCATTTAGGAGATAATTTTTTTGTGTTACATCGGCTCAACCGACCAACTCTTTCTCCAATTGTTCCAATGATTTACCCTTTGTTTCAGGCAATACCTTTAAGAATATAAAAAAGCCAAATAAGGCAATAGCACCAAATATAAAGAAGGTCAGCGCGTTACCTAAATTGGAGAGTTCCCAAGGGAATATTTGTTGGATTAGCCAACTTGAAAAAGAATTGATAAATCCAATAAAACCTATGGCTAAACCTCGGTATTTATTCGGGTACATTTCTGATAGCATCACCCACATTACAGGGCCAAGCGAAAAGGCAAAACAAGCAATGAATCCAAGGATACCGATTAATACCATCGTGGCATTCATATCCACGGCAGCTTCAATGATAGCGCCTTCCTGCTTTTTATAGACCTGATTACCTAAAGCACCTTTCATCGCATTTTTAAAATCTACATCATTATCATAAAGCTTATTTGCAACACCACTTAGTGCCGTTGGGTCAATTCCTTCGATAGCCGCTATATCATTGTCGGATAATTGGTAAGTGGCTTGTTTGAAGCTATAGGCACAAAGTAAAAGACTAATAGCAATACCTGCGGTACCAATTATCAAAAGTGGCCTTCTACCCATTCGGTCTATCAAATACATAGCGACAAGGGTGAAAATCACCGAAGTTCCACTTAATAAAACACCAGAAGAAAAAGCGGCATCGGTACCAATTCCAGTTTGTTTAAAAATAGAAGTAGCATAAAAATAGATAGCGTTGATACCCGTCACTTGTTGCAAAATACCAATGGTCAAACCGACCAATAAAATGAATCGTAAAGCAGGCTTAAATAACTCACCAATTTGGACTTTTTCTTTATTTTTTTCTTCGTTGATACTCGCAATAATTGATTGACTTTCCTTGGCGGCGTATTCGGGTCCATGTAATCGTTCCAAAACAGCCTGTCCTTCTGCATTTCGATTCTGAGTAAATAACCAACGTGGACTTTTAGGAACAAAAAATAAGAGTAAAAAATATAAAACTGCAGGTAGCATCTCCACACCTAACATCCAACGCCAAACATTATCTTCTGTTAAAAAACTACTCCCACTTTTAAAAGCATCATTGAGGTAATAATTGCTCAAGAAAGCTGCAAAAAAGCCAAGTACTATATTTAATTGTTGAACAGATACCAATGTTCCACGAGTTTCAGAAGTGGAAATTTCTGCAATATAGGTAGGAGCTAAAACTAGGGCGGCACCAAAGGCAAAACCACCTAACATTCTAGCCAAATATAGCATTTCATAGGAAGTGGCGTAAGCAGAAAATAAGGCAGAGACGGCATAAAAAAAGCCTACCATCAATAAAATTCTTTTCCTGCCTATTATATCACTCAACCTACCAGAAATAAGCATGGCAAACATGGCAACAAAGGAAGGAGAACTGACCACCCAACCGGACTGTGCATCATTCAAATTAAATTCTGGCCCCGCATATTCCATCACGCCAGAAATAATTCCAGCATCAAAACCAAAAAGGAATCCACCAAGAGAGACAACCAAAGCAATCCAAAGAGATTGGGCATTTATGCGCATAAAAGTAAGTTTTTCGTTTTTAGAAGATGCGTAAACATACGGAAAAAAATTAATTATTCTATCACTTAATCTCCTTCAATTCCACGGCATTTACAAACAACACATTGCCAATATCATCATAACATTTAAAATTGTCTAAACCCTGATGTTTAATCGCTTCTGTATTAAAACCTACAATCGTTAAATCGGCATCTCGCGATTTTTCTTTGATAACAGAAATATTATCTCTATCAGGTTTTCGAGTGATAAGAGATACGTTATTAGTAGAAATAGGCAATTGACCTTGGTCGATTAATTCAAATAATCTGGCTCTTTCATCATCAATATTATCCTCTGGGAAAACGGCGAATAATTTTATTTCTGCTCCTCGCCAATCTTTATGACCGATAATAATATAGCCCAAAAGAATCATCAAATTGGCATTTCTATAATCACTGGCAGTTATCCAAATATGAATTTCTTTTTTTAGACCGAAACCACGTTCAGAAGTACCTAATACCAATAGGTCAAAATTGACCGCTTTAATTAAGTTAAAATTATCAACAATATTTGGTAAATCGACGGGGTCTTTTTTGGAAAATTCAAAAAGTAAAAGATTATTCTCTGTCCCTGCAATCCCGGGCAATTGAATAACTTGAGCAATACTTGAGGTATAAGATGGACTAATTAAGGTATCTACATAAACTTTACTCCCTGTGGCTTCTGCCATTTTAATCAAGCGTTCTTTGCATATTTTGGCTTCAATATTTGTTTGCTTAGACAAATAGCCTTCCAATTGGTGAATGTAAGTCCCAAAACCATAGGTTTGAGAGACCCACCTTAATAAATCAAAAGCACCGAACCGCTTAAAAGTATGGCTCGAAAAAGCAATTGCCGAGGGGCGCCAACTTTTTGCTTTTTCTTTATCTGCTTTTTGTAGAAAAACCTGCATTTGGCGACTAAACTGGAAAATAACTCCTTGGAAAATTAGGGCCAAACTCTTTTTATCTTGGTTGTAATAGGCAATGATGAAATAAAGAAAAAACATCATTAAAATCGCTAAAAAAGCATAAGTTGGACTCATGAAAAACATTAATCCAAAACAGGCGATTGCCCCAAAAAGAGAAACGTACCACCGAGATTTGAATTTAGGTCGATACGAGGGGTCGGCGGCAAAATGATTTAAAAAAGAAATTAAACAAAGGGAACCGTAGGTTACCATAAAAAACATAGAAATTACCTGTGCCACACTGTCTAAAGCACCAGCCATAATAAAAACGGCGGCGATTAAAATGGTGACAATTGAAGCATTAAAAGGTTCATCACTTTCTCCTTTTCCCTTGGATAGCCATTGATTGACTTTTGGCGTTGGAAATATTTTATCTCTAGCAATGGCTTGTAAAGTTCTGGGGGCAACCATAATTGACCCCAATGCGGAAGAAATGGTGGCTGCTGCCAATCCTAATGGAATTAACCACCAACCTTGCCAAGCAATGTCTGCCATGACCAATTTTGACGTGTCTGCTAAATCGGCTGGACTCGCTGAAACCGTTAGTTTATAAGCCATAAAAATATAAACAATCATTCCTGAAATCGTCCCAGCCAATGTTCCTAAAGGAATGGACCGACCGGGGTCTTTTAGGTCTCCTGACAAGCCGACTCCTGCGGTCATCCCTGTAAAAGCAGGGAAAATAATGGCAAAAACGGTAAAGAAACTTAATGGTATCATCGGATTGATAGGCGCTTCATCAGTAGATTCTACGGTTGCTACAAAGGAGGTGTCAGTAGGAGGGGCAGTGAGTGCTAGGCTATCTAAGATGGTCGATTTTGTTGCTTCTTCGGTGCTTGTTTTATCATGGACCTCAATGCTCATATCTGCAACGGTATGCGTAGGGTGAAATTTATGCGTATTGCTGTATTCAGTTGTTCCTATGAAAAAAGCAACTAAAGCAACCCCTAAAGTAGCGACTACAATATATAAAGCTTTTACGCCTAAATTGGCCCCTTTAGCTAGCATAATGTAGGTTAGGGCTAATAAAGCAGGAATACCAATGGCTTGCTTCTGTTGCATTAACCAAATTAGCCAAGGGGGTAAATCAAAGGTGTCAATTAGATAAGAAAATAGGGAATTAAAAGATTCCGCAAAGGCCATAATATAAAAGGCAACACTAATTCCTTGGGAAAAATATAATGCCATACCAATAGCAGAACCGATAACTAAACCAAAAGAACGGGAGATAATATAATATTCTCCACCACCTTCCACTTTCTGGTTGGTGGCAATTTCTGCAATCGCCATTGCAGTAGGTATCGTCACTGCGTGACCAATCAAGATAATTGCTAGTGTCCCAATAAAACCTACATTTCCTACGGCAAAACCAAACCTTAAGAACATAATTGCCCCTAAAATAGTAGAGATGGCTGTAAAAAATACAGGTGCTGTTCCAAACTTTTTTTGTTGCTTTTCCGTTTGCATGTGGTTGAATAATTTTGCACAAAGAAACGAAAAGCTAAACTAAAAGGTTGGAAAGTGATAAGTAATTCTTGGATTTATTTAACAGGGGGGAGAGAGACGGAATGGCTAAATTCTTTTTCTAGTATTAACAATTTTCACACTATGCAATCACGAGAATCAAAACAAAGGAATAACAAATTACGTAAGTATCTTACACGATAGGACTAAAATAAGCAGGTCCAATTTTCTCGAAACCCCCTATTCACTATGCTATTAAGTAGTTATTTTTTTTCTAATAATTTAATTTTTATAGTTATGTGATACAATTGTGAAGCGATTAATGCAAAAAAGTAACAACTTGCTTTTATTTTACAACAAATTTATACCATGAAATCACCTATTACTCTATTAATAACCCTTCTTTTTTTTATAAATATCACCAACGCACAAACCATAATCAGCTCAAGAACTTCTGATTTGCAACCAGGTGGCTATGAAATTAGTGGCAACGCCTTTCTCGAAGAATTAGATAATGGTGCGCTTCAATTAAGATTAGATGATGAATTCTCTACCCTTGCTGGTCCAGATGTCCGTATCTTTTTAACAGACAACCCTAATTCTACGAATAATGGGATTGAAATTGTAAATATTGGAACTTTAGGTGGAGGTATTAATCATTTTCAAGGAGCGCTTACTGTTGACGTTCCTGCTGATATAAGTATTGACCAGTATGATTTTATTGTTTTTTATTGTGTTGCTTTTCGACAACATTGGGCAAGTGGAGAATTTAGCGGGGCAATGGGTAATGGTGGTGATTCTGGACCTATGACAGAATGTCAAGAAACAATTGCAGCAACAACTAATTGGGGAACAGAAGTAACCATTTGTCCAAATGATGGGCAAGCAGATGTAGTACCGCTTCTAAATACGCAAATGATTCCTCCCGGTGATAATTATGCATATATACTTACAGATGGCAATAATCTAATAGAGGAAGTTATTTTTGAATCTAGCTATGATTTTGAAGGGTCAGGTTTGGAGATTAATCGAGTATTTGGCGTTTCTTATGATGGGACTTTAAATTATACTAGAGGGCAAAATTTAACAAGTATTACTGCGGATGGCTGTGCTATTTTATCAGATAATAGCCTTTTTTTAACCGTACTGAAAGAAAATTGTAATCCGGTGTTTGAATGTCAGCAAACCATAGCGGCAACAACGAATTGGGCAACAGAAGTAACCATTTGTCCGAATGATGGACAGGCGGATGTAGTACCGCTTCTAAATACCTTGATGATTACCCCTGGTGATAATTATGCGTATATCATAACAGACGGAAGTAACCGAATTGAAGAAGTTGTTTTTGAATCAAGCTATGATTTTGAAGGTTCTGGATTAGCAATAAATCGAGTTTATGGCGTTTCTTATGATGGAACTTTAAATTATACCAGAGGGCAAAATTTTACCAGTATTACAGCAGATGGCTGTGTTATTTTATCAGATAATAGCCTTTTTCTAACCGTACTGAAAGAAAATTGTAATCCAGTGTTTGAATGTCAGCAAACCGTAGCAGCAACAACGAATTGGGCAACAGAAGTAACCATTTGTCCAAATGATGGAGAAGCAGATGTAGTGCCACTTTTGAATACGTTGATGATTCCTGCTGGTGATAATTATGCGTATATTATTACGGACGCAAATAATCGTATTGAAAAGGTAGTGTCGGAAGGAAGCTATGATTTTGAAGGGTCGGGTATAGGGATTAATCGAGTATTTGGTGTTTCTTTTGATGAAAATTTAAGTTATACAGTTGGTAATCTCTTAACTAGTATTACGGCTGAAGGCTGCGCTATTTTATCTGATAGTAGGACTTTTCTGACGGTTATTAAGGAAGATTGCACGCCTGCATTTGAATGTCAAGATACTAGGATTACCACGACTAATGGGGTTAGTGAAGTAACAATTTGCTCGAATGATGGCGAAGCGAATGTGATTCCTTTTTTAAATAATTTGCTGATTCCAACAGGAGCTAATTTTGGATATGTCCTTACAGATGAAAACGACCGAATTATAGAAGTAATTTTTGAAGAAAGTTTAGATTTTGAAGGAACGGGCTTAGGTGTCAATAGAGTATATGGAATTTCGTTTGATGGAACTTTAGATTATACTTTGGGAGCATCGATTAATAGTATAACCGCAGATGGTTGTGTTGATTTATCAAATACAGGAAATTTCTTAACGATTGTTAAAGAAACTTGTATGGCTAATATTTCAGGCACCGTAATTTCTCAAGCAGGTTTAGGTTTAGTAAATTTTGAAGTTACTTTGAATGGTTCAACGACCGTAAGAACTTTGGCAGATGGTAGTTTTGTATTTGAAGATGTTCCAACAATGAGGGATTATGAAATTACAGTTAAAGAGAATACGCCTGTTTTGAGTGGTATTACTACTTTCGATTTAGTCTTGATGAGAAGACATATTTTGGGTGTAGCGGCTTTTGAAAATCCTTATCAAACGATTGCTGCTGATGCAAATAGTGATGGAAGAGTTACTGCTTTTGATATAGTTGAATTACAAAGACTTATCCTCGGGATTAGTGATGGATTACCTAATGATAGAAGCTGGCGCATTATTAATTTAACGGGAAGTACTACTGATGGACTAAATCCTTCATCATTTGAAGAATCAGCTACTATTGAAAACTTTGCTACCGATGTGACAAATTTAGATTTTCTAGGTGTTAGAATTGGAGATGTTAGCTCAGCCGCAACGAATGGCTTAATAGCAAATGAGTCGAGAAAATCCACCAATTTACAATTTAAAATAGCGGATGCCTTCGTTGAAGCTGGTCAAACCATTGATATTCCTGTTACAGCTGCAAATTTTGAACAAATTATAGGGTATCAATTCACTATTCAAACAGAAGGTTTAAATTTTGTAGAGGTAAAAGCAGGAGCATTAAATATTAACCAAAATAATTTTGCTCAATTGGATGACCAGACGCTGACAACGGTATGGAGTAATGAAAAAGGAATTTCGACGAATGAAGCGCTATTTACTTTAGTTTTTCAAACTAATAAAGCACTTCAATTAAGTGACGCAATAACTTTTAATGGTGATAGGACTGTCGCTTTGGCTTATGAAGCATCTACGAATAGTAGGAATGTTACTTTAGTATTTGATGCGGCTAAAGCCAATACTATTAGTCAAACGCAATTACTACAAAATCAACCGAATCCTTTTGTTGATGAAACGACTATTGGATTTGAATTAGGAAGGGAAGCGGAAGTACTTTTACAAGTTTTTGACGGCACAGGAAGAAATATATTCACGCAAACTGGCAATTATGCTAAAGGCAGTCATCAAATAAGATTGAGGGATGCGGCTAATTTCCCAGAAGGATTATTATATTATCAATTGTCAACGGGTGATTTTCAGACGACTAAAAAGATGATGCACCAGCGTTAATGGATAGGCTATTGGGGTGAATAAAAAATCCGTTGTCCTTTAATAATCCTTGTATATAGAAAAAGTATACAACGGAAAATAAAGGATAACGGATTTTTTATCAATTCTTTAATTTCGCTTAGCAGATGTACCAATCGTCATTTTAGCATCTAAATTCAAATCACCCATAGGCGTACCAATCATACTAACTTTACCAGATAAATCTTGTTGAATATCAGAAGTAATTGCCCAACCTGTTTTTTCGTCCACGACAATAACACCAGAAATAGGTCCAGCTAAATTATAGCTTAACTTTACACCCTGTGCTTCAAGAGGTGCTGCATTTGGGTCACTTTTTGCTTCTCCTGTTACATCAATCGTCACTTTGCCACCACTTCTTTCTTTGACGGTGTAGGTATAATTGGAGTTCAAAGTAATGCCTGATTTAGTCTGAATATTTTTTGTCCAATTATCGCCGACATTTAGCACTTTTCCACCTTGAGAAAACCCTGTAATCGATTCAAAGTTATTCTTAAAAGCATCTTCACCAATAAATCCTTCTATTAGAGAAGCTGCCTGTTCGCCACCCTTAATATTGCCTAGTACTTGTTTTAATGCTTCATCAGCCCCTTCAATTCTGGTAACTTTTCCATTTTTATTTAGACTAGCAGACATTGTTTTACCAATTAATCCACCAAGACTACTGAAGGGAGAACTTGAATCATTGTCTCCTTTTTGAGAATCATAATTAAAATCTCCTGCTAATGGAATACTGACATCTACCGCCATATTCTCAATTTTAAAATCAATATCCGTAATCCCTGTTGGATTTACCGCTTTAACTAAAAAATCAAAATCTTGCTCAGCCTGCGCAATAAGATCAAGCTTTTGCCCAAGCATAGACATTCCCAGATTATTGGAAGTGGTGATGGTATAATCCAAATTAGCTCCATTTTCTAACCCTACGTCCAAAGTCAAGGGTTTGGTAGCACTACAAGCTGCTAATAAAACAACAGCCAAAGAAAAACTAAAAAATTTAAGTAAAGAATTCATATAGATGATTTTATTTATGAATGTTTTTTATTTACTAACGATACATAAGACGAAAAAATCTTACTAATAGGCACACAAAGAAATAACAAATTAAGAGAATACGCTATATTTTTTTTGAATAGTCGATTTTTATCTTCAATTAGAATTCATAAATTTTGAAATTTAGTACATTTGCAGCTTGAATTTAGAATATTTTAACTACACTATTAATTATAACCATGAAAAGACGACCTACATTGGCGGAACGTTCTGTTCAACAAACAGATTTGACTTTACCTAATCAAATTGCTTTTTATCGAGGAAAAGTTAGAGATGTATATACCGTTGATAAACAATTGATTATGGTAGCTTCTGACCGTATTTCGGCTTTTGACCATATTTTACCTCGTCCAATTCCCTACAAAGGACAAGTATTGAACCAAATCGCTACGCATTTCCTTAATAGCACAGAAGATATTTGTCCCAATTGGTTAGCTGCTACGCCTGATGAAAATGTGGCGGTGGGTGTTGCTTGCGAACCTTTCAAAGTAGAAATGGTTATCAGAGGCTATTGTGTTGGACATGCTTGGAGAACCTATCGTTCAGGAGAACGTTTACTTTGTGGGGTAAAAATGCCAGAAGGGTTAAAAGAAAATGATGCTTTTCCAAAACCAATTATTACGCCAGCTACCAAAGCAGAAGAAGGACATGATGAAGATATTTCAAGGGAAGAAATTATCAAACAGGGCATCGTGTCTAAAGCAGATTATGAGCAATTAGAAAAATATACCTATGCTTTATTTCAAAGAGGCACCGAAATGGCTGCGGAACAAGGATTGATTTTAGCAGATACTAAATATGAATTTGGCAAGAAAGATGGGGTAATTTATTTAATTGATGAAATACATACGCCCGATAGTTCCAGGTATTTTTATAAGGAAGGCTTCGATGAAAGACAGAAGAAAGGAGAAAAACAAAAGCATTTGTCAAAAGAATTTGTTAGAGAGTGGTTGATAGCTAATGGTTTTCAAGGTTTAGAAGGACAAACGATGCCTGTAATGCCAGACGATTTTGTACTATCTGTTTCTGAAAGATACATTGAATTATTTGAGCAAATTACCGGCAAAAAATTTAAAAAAGCAGATACGACCAATGTTTTAAAACGAATTGAGCGTAATATTTTGACTTATTTGAAAGAAGCATAAAGTAATTACTAGGACAGATTAGAGGAATTTGATAATAGCATAAACTATCTAATTCGATTATTCGTTTTATTTTGCAGAAGGCTTAGTACAAAGGACAGCAAGGAATGGGTGACAAACAAAAGAAGGGATAGAAGCTTTATTCCTGAACCCTCTGCTAAATTAATAAAATCAATCTTTTGAAAAAAATTCTAATTCTCTTACCAGTACTGCTATTTTCTTTTTGTTCAAAAGAAGAAGCACCTCGCATTTTTAATCGAACTTGCGTGACGACTCAACATCATGATTTAATTATTGGAGACATTGATGTTTACGTAAAATATGGCGCGACTGATTTTAATTTTCCAGGCTATGAAGATTTAGCAGAATACGATACTGTCTTTACGACCAATGCGGAAGGAAGAGGTTGTATTGAAAATTTGCCGATTGGTAAACATTGGTTAGTTGGCGTAGGTTTTGACCCTGCCATCAATCTAGGTATAGAAGGCAGAGATTTTGTAGAAATTTCTTTTGAAAACCCAGAGGTAGATATGATTTTGTATGTAGGCGAGGAGTAATCGCCTATTTTTTTATTAAAAATGTACAAAGTCGACTTGATTTCTACAAATTAAACCGTCAACAGTATATAAAACGAACCAACTCAATTTATTTCAATGAAGGTCTATGAGGCTATTTTAGCAGTATTAGGAGAAAATAAAATTACGTATAAAACACTTCATCACCCACCAACTTACACCTCAGAAGAATCGGCAGCCTATAGAGGTGAAGCATTGTCGACAGGAGCGAAAGCGATTGTTTATAAAATAGAAAAGCAATTTTATTTGTTTGTGATGCCCGCCGATAGAAAATTAGACAACAAAAAAATCAAGGCGTACTTTAAAGCAAAAGGACTCAAAGCAAAGAAAACTAGGTTTGCTACGCCCGACGAATTGGCAGAAATGACGGGTTTGATGCCTGGTTCTGTTCCACCATTCGGCTCACCCATTTTACCTTTTACCCTTTATATAGATGCAAAGATAGAAGACAATGAAAAGGTCGCTTTTAATGCGGGATCTCTTACTGATTCCGTTATTATGCAAAGAGCCGATTACCTTAGAATAGCGAATGGGACTATTTTTGATTTTACTTTAGATTTTGTTGATTGATTATTAATTATTAGCATACCAACAAATGAATGACCTTGATAGATGGAGAATTTACCCTTCCTGTTTAACCCGCTTTCCAATTATCCAAAAAGCCAAACTTCCAATCAATCCAATCATACATAATACCAACCACAAACCATTAAAATCCAAACTTTCTATCATCTGAAACCCTGCAGCAGGAGCGACCACACTTGCAGTTGCCCAAGACATAGTGTATAATGCCATGTATTGTCCTCTATTATTATCGTTAGAACGAGTAGCAACCCAAGCACTTGCAAAAGGCATATAATAAATTTCCCCTAAAGTCAATACAAGTATTCCTAAAGCAGCAATCCCTGCCCAAGCAGTTGGAATTAAGAAGCAAAGAAATCCTATTCCAACAAGAAAAGCACCTAAAGCCATGACTTTAAAGGGATGGTTTTTTCGTTCGGCAAGATAAACGAGTGGCATCTCTAAAAGCATAATAATCAGCCCATTTAGCCCCATAAATATTCCAATTTGCGCTTCATCTAATCCCAATTGTTGTTTAAAGAATACAGGGATAGTGTAGAAAAATTGAAGGAAGGCAAAAGCCATTAATCCAATGACAAATAGGAAAATTAAAAAATTAACATCTTTATAAGGAGAGGTATTCCCACTGTGGTCAGTCGTGATAATTTTTTTGCTGGACTCCTTTTGTCGTTCCTTAAAATCATCTTTCAAGGTAATTTTAAATAATAATGCAGCAGCCAAACAGGTGACTGCATCCGCATAAAATAACCAGTCATATCCTTTCCATGCGGCTAATATTCCACCCATTGCAGGACCAATGGCAAACCCAACATTGACTGCTAATCTTAGCAAAGCAAAAGACCTAGTCGTATTTTCTGGTTTACTGTATTTGGCAACGGCTACTTTATTGGCTGGTCGAAAAGAATCTGCCGTCACACTCAATAGAAAAGCCATGAAAGCAATGCCCCAAAAGGATTGCGCTTTCAAAATGAAAAATAAGACAATAGTAGTGGCAATTAAAGACCAAAACTGTACTTTGTAATCTCCAATCCTATCCGTCAACCAACCGCCAATGTAGGCACCGACTACCGAGCCGAGTCCAAAAAAACTCATGATTATGCCTGCCTCTTTTAAAGAAAAATGTAAGGATTGAGTTAAATAAATGGTCATAAATGGAAAGACCATCGAACCAGCCCGATTGACCAAAGAAATGATGGAAAGTAACCAGACTTCTCTGCTAAGTCCAGCATAGGCATTTTTGTAAAGTGTTATGGTATTCTGTAATATCATTCAGGGTGTTTTAGCTGATTTTGATTACAAACCCTAAAACAATAGAAATGATTCCTAAAAATCGAAAAATATGGAATAGGACACAATTTATAAATATACGACCATAAAAAATTGCGTCCAAGATGCAAAAATTACATTTCCTTATTTAGATTAAATCTAATTAGTTTTTACCCAAAAGCCTACTAGCTATAGAGATACGCTAGTGCTAATTTTATAGTATTAAAAAATGATTAGTGCCTAAGTTCTCAATTCACAATTTTCAAAAAGGCAATAGCATAATTCCTATAATTAGAGGATAAAAGTTTACTGCAATTTAAAGTATTTGCTCTTAAAGATTATCGTTTGCTTGTTCCTAACTTTTGAAAATTGTTTAACCTATTTCCTCGTTATTGAGAACTTCATTAGTGTCTTCTA
>CAYMSC010000027.1:0-7609 GCA_964392805.1 uncultured Saprospiraceae bacterium | reverse complement strand
TTGAAAATTGTTTAACCTATTTCCTCGTTATTGAGAACTTCATTAGTGTCTTCTAATCAATTATAAACCAAATATCTTATTATGAAAACGTATCCACTTGTTCGAGTCCTTATCAAATTGTATTGGTTATTATTAATAATCGTTTTTGGCTTGTTTACGATTACTATTTCTAGCGCTTTTTTAGCGGAGAAATCATATGATTCCATTGCCAATACTTCGGCTACTACTCCTAACTTATCAACTGTTCCACCTGAATTATTAGCGACTATTACAAAAGGTAAAAAATTATTTCGTACCAATTGTGCTACTTGTCATAATAAAAATATGAAATCTGATATGACAGGACCTGCTTTGGCAGGCGTAAGAGACCGTTGGAGTGCTTATCCAGAAAGTGATTTATATGCTTGGATAAAAAATTCTACTAAATTAGTGGAGGCAGACCACCCAAAAGCCATCGAAATCTATAAAGAATGGGATGAAGTTACAATGACCGCATTCAATAATATGACGGAAGCCGAAATAGCTGCTATTTTAGATTATATTGATAGTGTAAAATAAGGAAAGGAACTACAAAAGAGGATTTAGATTTTGTAAATTCTATTAATTATTTACTTTTACTGTCAACTTGGTAGCAATGCCTATTAGTTATGTTACTAGAATCACCAAATTCTGCGTACCTTAACCACAAGATTTAACTTTAGAGTGGTCGGTAAAAATAGGTAGTATAGATTGTCACATAATACATAAATTCATGTTTTTTAAATTTTCAAATTTTCTATTTATTTGTTTATTGTTGATGAGTTGCACAGAAACCAAAGGAGTTTATGAAGTACAGAAGCTCAAAACGCCCATTCAATTAACAGGAAAAGGAGCTGATAATGCCTGGAAAAAGGCGACTGTTTTAACTGATTTTTCCTATCCTTGGCGAGAAGAGAACGCACCATTGACCGAGTTTAGAGCCTTGTATACCCATAATCATTTTTATTTTTTATACAGAGCCATTGATCCAGAGATTATCACGAAAAAAGCAACTTTAGCAGAAAAAGGGGTGGTTGATTCTGATAGGATAGAATTGTTTTTTAAAGCAGATGAGGATACCCATCCTTACTATTCCCTTGAATTAGATGCTATGGGGAGAATCTTAGATACCCAAGCAGAATTTGGACAAAAAGTAGATTTTGATTGGACTTGGCCTGACAATGGATTAGTTGTTAAATCCTCTATTGACGAATTTGGTTATTGGGTGGAAGGAAGCATCTCTTTTGCTTCTTTGCGACAACTTGGAATTTATCAGGGTAGCGGTATTTTAAAAACAGGCTTATACCGTGCGGAATATACGAAAGGACCGAATGGAAAAGCCACTCCTAAATGGATTAGTTGGATTCATCCTGGTACTAAAACGCCTAATTTTCATATTCCTTCTTCTTTTGGTATCTTGAAATTAGTTCAGTGAACTTATTTTTTCGTCGTCTCTTAGGAACGCGATAAAAATAAATGGAGATTCTCGTCGGACGATTAGTTAAATAAACGATTCATTTTAAGTGTTTTAGCTAATCGTTCGACTTTAAAGAATCTGCATTTATTTTTATCTTACTACTTAGCTGTTAGTTACGAAAAAAATATACATTTTAATTAATCATAATTCACTGGTTATAGTTCATCATTGACTTCGTCGAATTGACATTTTATCGTTTAGCGACCATATTGAAAAATAAAACACCTTTAAAAATGAACTTAAAATATTTACTACTGCTAATCTGCTTATTTGTAGGAAGTTATACCTTGAGCAGCCAAAACAAGCCTGCTTTTTCAAGCTTGGATGTTTTTGAATTAGAATGGGTAGAAAAACCACAGATTTCTCCTGACGGGCAAATGGTTGTTTATGTTCGTAGAGGGATGGACATCATGACAGACCGTCGACAGTCTCGATTATGGTTGGTCAATGCAGATGGGACAGGGCACCAAAAATTAAGTAGTATGGATGTTGGGGAAGGAAACCCCAAGTGGTCTCCTGATGGTGAACGAATTGCTTTTACGGCTTCTAGTAAAAATGGTGCGGAGTTATATGTTTATTGGGTTAAAACGGGTAAAATAGCTCGAATTTCTCAATTAAGTAGTTCGCCAAGAGGTATTAATTGGTCACCCGATGGACAACAAATTTCCTTTTCTATGTTCGTTGTTGGAAGCGAATTATCCTTAGTTAGACCTCCTAAAAGACCAAAGGGGGCTAAATGGGCAGATGCTCCTAGAGTAACCACAAGACTCAAGCATGAGGCGGATGGTTCAGGATATATGAAGCCTGGTTATTCGCAGCTATTTGTCATTCCCGCAGAAGGTGGAACACCTCGCCAAATCACAAAAAGTAATTTTCAACATAGAGCTGCCCCTATATGGGCAAAAGATGGCCAATCCCTTTATTTTTCGGCTAATCGCAAAGAAGATTGGGAATATGATTTTAGAAATTCTGAGATATACAATGTTTCTCTCAATACTGGTAAAGTAACTTCCCTCACAGGAAGAGACGGTCCTGATAGAAGCCTTGCCATTTCTCCTGACGGTAAGAAATTGGCATTTTTAGGATTTGATGATAAAAAACAAACTTATCAAAATACCTTACTCTATGTAATGGAGAAGGATGGAAAAAATAAACGACAAATTAAGGTAGCATTAGACCAAAGCATTAGTAATCCTGTTTGGGATGCAGAGGGAAATGGTTTGTACTTTATGTTTGACGAACATGGAAACACCAAAATTGCACATACCGACCTCAACGGAAAGGTAAAAGTATTAGCACACAATGTTGGTGGCACAGGTATCGGGCGACCCTATGGAGGTGGTTCTTTTACGGTTTCTAAAAATGGCATTATTGCTTTTAATCAAACAACACCGAGCTATCCAGCAGAATTAGCATTGACCGATAAAACGGGAAAAGATGCTAAAATGGTGATGTCTTTAAATAAGGATTTATTAGCTTATCGGACATTAGGAGAAGTAGAAGAAATTTGGTATAAATCTTCGGTAGATGGTCGAAAAGTACAAGGATGGATAGTGAAACCTCCGTTTTTCAAGAAAGGGGAGAAGTACCCATTAATGGTAGAAAATCACGGTGGACCTATCTCCAATTATGGAGACCGATTTTCACCTGAAATTCAATTATATGCTTCGGCGGGTTATGTTGTTTTTTACCCCAATCCAAGAGGAAGTACTAGTTATGGAGAAGAATTTGCGAATTTATTATACCATAATTATCCGGGAGAAGACTATAATGATGTGATGGACGGCGTAGATGCCGTTATTTCAAAAGGGTATATTGACCAAAATGATTTGTTCGTTACGGGCGGGAGTGCTGGTGGTATTATGACTGCTTGGATGATTGGTAAAAATAATCGCTTTAAAGCGGCAGCGGTTATAAAACCTGTAATGAATTGGATTAGTAAAACTTTAGTTGCGGATAATTATTACGGCTATGCCAATACTAGATACCCTGGACAGCCTTGGGAAAATCCAGAAGCTTATTGGAAATTTTCTCCCTTATCACTTGTAGGAAATATTGAAACACCAACTTTGGTGATGGTCGGTACGGCTGATTTGCGAACCCCACTTTCAGAGGCTAAACAATTGTATCACGCTTTAAAGCTTAGAAAAATTGAAACAGCATTGGTTGAAGTGCCAGGTGCTTATCATTTAATTGCGAATAGACCGAGTCAGTTGATTACTAAGGTGGAACATATATTGGCTTGGTTTAAGCGGTATTAATATCTGTTTATAAATCCACCTGGTCACCAAAAGAGGAACTATATACCATCTAATTCTGCAAATTTGGAACCCTAAATAAATGAAAGAAAAATGTGTCTTTGGAGTATAACAAGCTTTGATAACTACCATCCCCCAAACAACTGCTCAAAAATACCATGTTCTTCACTTTCAAAATAATTTTCTGAATTTAAAGAAGATTGGATGACAAAAGGGCGAGGTCTGGTGGTATCTTTAAAGGCTTTGATAAGAATAGGCGAGGTCAAATAATTACCTGTTACTCTAAGGGTTTTAAAAAGCTTATCATTGGATTGCAGGTCTTCAAAATCGTCGGCAAAGGTATTTCCTTTGATTTGTTGCAAACCGTTTAGATAATTAAAAAGAGTGGTGGAATCAACTGGTCCATTATCTTGAGTCCATTCTGTTCCATTTTTTTGTAATATAGTTGTTGTACCTAGCGTATTAATAGTAATCTGGGTCAAATCAATTGGATGAGTATTTAGAATAGTTTTATTTCTATAAGCATCAAAACCTTGCCCCATAATCATGCTGAGCAAACCATCTACTTCATATACCTCATCTTCTCCTACCAATCGAACATAGGAAGTTCCTTGCTGAGTCTGTTGATTTATGGTATAGCGACCAACAATAAAATCTTCTAATAATTGCTTTCCTGCATAGGCTTTGATTCGACTTCCGTTTTTTTCTTCCACCTCATATTTATCCCATTCGTCTCGACTTTGAGAAGCGACTCTTTTGGTTTGGATAAGCGATATTTTTTTTAAGATAGCGGTAATTGATGCTGGATTGACTTTATTGGTGACATTGCCCCTAGACATTACCCAAAAATTGCGCTCTTTTTTTAATAAAAATTCTTCTTGATTATCGCTTTTAGGGTAGAGTAGGATAGTTGTGATAGCGGTCGTATCTAATTGGATTAAGGCTGTTTTAAAGGTTCTTTTTTTTTGTTCAAAAGCGAATTGACTAGCTAGAAAACCAACTAGAAGGGTGAGAAAAATTAATAGGAGGGTCTTATTTTTCATATTGAATGGATTTTTTTATCGCTTTTTTATCTGACGCTCTATTATTTTAACGATTCATCATTAGTGCGCTGCGCTTATGAATCTTCGATTTCAAAATTGACGAACCTAAGTACCAACTCCTAATTAGTTTAAAATTTCAGGGAGATTATTTTTTCGATAGTTTTCTTCAAAAAATCAAGTCATAGCACCGTTATGGGTTTATTTTTTGAAGGAAAATAGCGGAAAAAGAAGCCGCTGAAAATTAATAGTAATTATGTGTTGGTACTTATTATCTTAATAGCCTATAACAATTTCATCGCCAAACTCTGAAGGAGCGTAAATTTTTCAGACATTGCATATACTTTAAGTAGTTGATTTGTTGATTAGGAACTTTGAAATAATACTTTAATTAGTGGTTAATTTAAACCCAACTCTTTTATTTCTGAGGGTAAACAAGTCGGTATCATCGGATAACCAATTTATACTGTTGACCAGTAGATTGGAATTATCAGTTTGTTGACCGCTTAGTTGTCCAGCAATGGCAAAATCCCCATCTCCAAAAATGACTAATTTGCTTCCCGTAGTTTTATTTTCTAGTACTCCTCCGACCACTAGATTAGCCGCAGAAAGCTCAACTGTTGTCCAATTTTTTTCCATATTAAATTCAATAGGCGGTTTTAGGCTCGCAGATTGATTGGAAGAAAAAGCGATAGGTATAAAGGTCGTAGAATTATCTTCTGTGTAATGAATAGGACTAGCATAAGGCATGATAATTTGCGTTAACCCAGTTGTGATAGGGTGGTCTGAAAATGTAGAAATCAATGGAAAGAACGGAAACTCAATAGGTACATTCACCAGAATAGTGTCTTGTTGTTGTTGAATGGTGATACTACCACAATTGGCATCAACTAAAAACTTATTTTCAATCTCAATACCTTTATTTTGTAGCCAATTTTCTAATCCTGTGGTTATAGTTATCCCTTGTTTTGTTTGTAAATCTCCACTGACCCGATTCAAATTCAGCATTATTTTTCCTCCTGTATTATAATAAGCATCTAATTTGGCAATTTGATTTGCTGGAATCTGGTCTTTAGGAGCAATGATAGCAATTGCCTGAAATCTATTTGGAATGGCGGTGACCACCTCTAAGTCGATATTTTCAAGGGTGTAAAGCGTCGACAAAGATTGGTAAATTTGCTGTAAATCTGATAGTGCAGGTTCACCATGTCCTTGAACTAATCCAATTGACGGTTTTTCTACAATAGAAAGTTTTTTTATGGCGGTTGTTAACGTATATTCTAGACCTATATCAGAAATTAAAACAGGTAATACCTCTTTTTTTTCATTCGTTTGTAAAATTATCCCAGAAAATATTCTTTGCTGCTGGGATTGGTCTTTTTTTCGGATGTTAAGCACGAGTGGCTGAATACCATTCTCTATAGCTTCCTGTTGCTTCTCTTCTGTCGTTGGTTCAATTATTTCAAAGTTAATCATGCCATTAGATAGCCTAGCATACTCAAAAAACATACTTTCAAAATGGGTATGTATTTTGTCAATTTGTTGGGGCTGACTGCTTGAAAAATAAGCGGTAATAGTGATTGGTTCTTTTAATTTACCTACTATATTTATGCTTGCTTGACTAACGGGAAATTTAGCTTTTTCTGCTAATTCGGAATCTGAAGAAAGTTGACAAGAAAATAGGTTGATTAATACCAGCACTTCAATGATTAGTAGAATAAGTGGTGTCCCCTTTTTCATAAGTATCTTTTGAATTTAACGAATCCAGTCTTCCATCTTTTTAGGAATAAAACCAGTTAAACTAGCAACCATATGAATGCTTATCTTGTAAGGAATTTTTGTCATTTTTTATAGTCGATTTATCTCATAATACCTAGTCCATTGTTTAGATTGACTCGGTTGAATATTAATTTTGTAGAATAATTCGGGACTGATGACGTGTTTCCATCCCCAGAGGTTTATTTTATCCGTTGGAAAATTAAGGCGCTCACTAAGAGCAATTTTATGTTTGAGATGAAGGAGTTGCCATTGTGCGGTGACTTTTTCATTACCAGACAGGTTACTAAAGAAAAAATCCTTCATAGGGGTTTGATTAAATTGGATTTCCTTTTGTCCGACAATCACTTTTTGTTCTGGATTTACGGTTTCTTCAAATAAAGCTGGTTTTAGGTCAAATGGGAATTTTAACACATAATCTTTGCCAATATCATCTTGTTGAACAGCCATGAAATTATGCACATATTCATCTGTTATGATGGCTTTTTCTCCTGTGTTTTCCAACAAATAAAGAATATTGAAACCGTTTTCTAGCAGTTCAATAGTTTTAGTCAAAATGTAAGCAAAACCATTGACCAGCTTTGATTGACAAGTAATTACTAATTTATTTAGGGCTTTTTTAAGGGTAAATTGTGCAGGTTGAATCTCGTATTTTTTCATAAAGGAATAGGTTGAATCCGTCTTTTTTAATAAACCTATTCCAATTTTGTGAAACCAACTACCTATTTTTGCTTCCTCAAAACCTAAGGCAGTATCAATACCAAATTCATTATAGAAGCCTTTCCCTATTGTTTTTGGGTTCCTATTGTCCGTTCTTTCAATACTTGAAAGTGTAATATCCTGAAATTTTACAATGCGAATTTTTCCTGTCCAATCAAATCTGGAATAATTATAGTATTCGAATGGTACGTCAATATGAAGTTCAAGATTTTTATTTTTAAGAATTTGTGGCATATAGTAA
Source organism: uncultured Saprospiraceae bacterium (assembly GCA_964392805.1). Lineage (GTDB taxonomy): Bacteria > Bacteroidota > Bacteroidia > Chitinophagales > Saprospiraceae > JAFMDF01. Next base: position 79 of record CAYMSC010000027.1, on the reverse strand, counting down.
AATATAGAAGTTGGAAAAGACTAATCTAAGTAACGACGAAATAATAAGTTGGTCATCTGGACGAGCTTATTTTGGTTCT
>CAYMSC010000026.1:0-28457 GCA_964392805.1 uncultured Saprospiraceae bacterium | reverse complement strand
TTATTATACATTTTAATTTCGCACAATTCACAGTTCATCATTTATCGTTTGGCAAATCTATTAATTTAAGATTTCTGATTAATAATGACAGCATTACTATCTACTTTTATTGCTGCCTCTATAGAATCCCTTTTACGGTCTCTTTCTGCACGTTCTCGTCTCCACTTTTCCCGCTGTTGTATATCTCTTTCATTATCTTGTAACATATCTTTGATAATACTGAAACCATTCAGGCTGGTAGAATCTTGGTTGATGACTTGCTCATATATATCAGGTATTTTCCTTAAATCTAAGGTCCCTTTTAAATTAAAAATAAACATCTTTTCTTGATATTTTGCTAGCCCCACCATTTCTTTAGTTTTTGGTTTGCCAAAAATTTGCAATTCATCTCCATCTCCATCCCAAATAATATATTCTTCATAATTTTCTTCGGTCATTAATTTATCCGCCGTTTCAAAGTAAGTAGTAGGGGTAAATTTATCTGGCTTCATAACGAAAAAATTCATTCTTTCTACCCCTTTGATTAACTCATTAAAAGCGGGGTCTTGCTGAAAATTGAGCATTCGTAAGGTACTTGGTGTAAAGTAAAATCCAAGTTGAACACAATTGCTATCCTTTAATTCTTGGATGGTTTCGCTTTGACTATATCCTGTTATTGAACTAAAAAATATGAGGTAAATAAAGAAAATTTGCTTCATTATTTGTCTAATTTATACTGCTAAAATGCTATTTTATTTCTACTACAAATCTAAAAAAAAGCCCTCTTTTTTCACTATCTAAACTACGAATAGGGCTATTTTATCGACTAATGAAATAGTTATTTTTTTATTGTAAACAATTAGTAATCAATCAATTAGATTATTATAGATGGTCAGGTAAATAAGTGATAATTATCCTCCGATAAAATCGGAGTAAACTGTGGGAAGCTAATCCGTTGGGAGTACTTTTTTTCCCAACGGATTCCTATATACATCATTAAAATAAATAATATCAATTTTTAATATGACGCCCTATACAAAGTAGGTGCTAAATGTGCTGACAAATTCATTCGTCGCTTGCTTATATCGACAGCGATGAGTGAATCTGTCAATACGGAAAACACAGAAGCGTTTATCCAGTAAATCTCACTAAATAAACGCTTCTAAATGGTTATTGTAATTAGGCTCTTAGTCGATATTTTTCAAATCTCAACTTCAACTTCAATCTCAATCTCAACTTCAATCTCAACTTCAATTTCAACTCTCGCCAAAGGTGGTTGAAAATTGAAAATTTGAAATTGAAAATTAAATCGCAACCAGTAGCCTATTCCTCTATTTTTTCTCTAAAGCTTGGAAAGCTTCCATCCCTTTGATATTTAAGACTCTCGATAATTTGGCAATACTATTTAAGTCAATTTCCCCATACAAGGTCATCACCATAAAATTTTCATTACCACCAATTATCATCAATAATTCACTAATAATATCTCCCTCATCTCTAATCATAAATTGCACATTTTCTCCTGCATCTTCTACGGTCATTAATTCTTCAAAACTGCCATCTTTTTCAATAGTTTCTACTGCATCAAAATATAGGTTTTTACTATTATCTGAATTATTTTTCACCAACGCCTTGATACCTTTTAACTTAGCCATTGCCGCCAAAATTTCCTCCTCATCCTCGTCTTCTGCATCTATTTCTGTAAACAAAGAAAACATTCTACTCGTCACCGTTACTTTAGTAAAACTAGTATCTCTTTGATACTGTGAAAAATATTTACTAATGGCATTATTTTGAGCTTGTAGATTGAAGGCAAATAAGCCCAAGAACATAAAAATTGTTATCTTTTTCATAATTTATTTATTGATATAACGGGAAGCATATCCCTGATTTTTTAATAATTTTCGTTCTCTATTCTGAAAATTTAATTTTTTACTTAGTAATCACGAAATAATAACTTGAACATCTAAAATTCGTTGGGTATTAAATCCGCTAGGAAATCAAATGTTAGTTGTCCAAGTTATTTTTTATTCGTTACTTATTCACTATTTTAAAATTTTTGAAATCGCCAGATTTATCTGTCAATCTCAAAAAGTAAGTACCTGCTGGTAAATCTTTTAATACTACTTTGTATGGTAATATTGCATTCCCATAACTATGAATTTCTTTTCCCAATAAGGAATAAAAACCAATTTCCATTTCTGCAGACACCCCATTTTTGGCTTCTATATAAATAAACTCAGTAGCAGGATTTGGGAAAATATTTAACTTTAAATTGTTAATGCTAACATCAGATAATCTATTTCCTGTTTCATTTTTCACGGGCGCATCATTCACTACAATTTCTTCGGAGTGCATATTTCCAAAAAGATTAAACCACTCCCCTCCTCCATTGCGCATTACTTCCATGATACGAGAGATACTTCCCAAGTCAATCGTACCGTATAGGGAGGCAAGAACAAAATTTTCATCTACTCCAATTACAGCGACAAATTCTTGGATAGCGGTTTCATCCTCTCTTATCAAAAAGCGTACGTTTTGTTTGGCAGTTTCTACCACAACTAGGTCTTCATAATTGCCATCACTATCTAATTTCTCCATTACTTCTAAATAGTATGCGCTACTAATATCCGTTGCTCGATTGGCTAAAACTTTAATCCCTTCAATTTCAGCCAAAGCGTCTAATACTTGTTGTTCGTCGGCATCATCTGTTTCAATATCTGTAAATAATTCAAAGGCTTGCTCGGTAACTTCAAATTTTTCAAAGGCAGGATTGTCTAAATATGCCTCAAAATAGCGGTCAATTACGTTGTTTTGAGCAAAAATGCCCAAACTAAAAAAGGTAAATATTCCTAAAATAATGGTTCTTTTCATGATTAGGTGGTTTTAAAAATTTAATCGGGTGATTTAATACTGCATAAAATATTTGGACAAAAATTCGTCAATTTCTATCTTTAATTTTGCTTTGTATTTCTTCAAATTTATCTAATGACAAATTTACTTTTGTTGCTTTATTTAACTTTGTAGAGACTAATAATAAAGCTTGTTTAGTAATTTCAAATGCTTTTTCTGGATCCTCTTCCAAGACGGCTATTTGTACCTCTTCGGCCGTTGGTTTCATCGGTTGAACCAAAAAATATAGGGGTAAACTTATTAAAACAGCTGCTGCTACCCGCCATAAAATTTGAGGATTCAAGCGGCGTATAGGCTTATCTGCTGCTTCAATTTTAGCCAATAATTCTGCTTTAAAAGTATCTTCTAAAGTTAAACCCGAAAAGTTATTTAATTGTTGAAAATGGGCCATATCCTCCCCTTCCAACATGGATAAATCACTTTCTAGTAATTGTTTTTCTTCTACTGAACTACTTTCTCCTGCCCAATATTTTTTGACTAATTCCGACTGATTTTTAGCCTTCATAATTAATTAATTTGCCTAGTTTTAATTTTATTTTTTGCCGAGCTCTAAATAAATTTACTTTTACTTGGCTATCACTTAAATTTAATAATTCTTTGATTTCTTTATTGCTATAACCTAATAAATCTCTTAACCTAAATATCTCTCGTTGCTGTTCGCTCAAATCTTGCATCATTTCATGAATAGTAGCTACTAAATCTTTTTCTTCTGCAAGTCCTTCGGGGTTAAGGGTGCTAACAAAGTGGTTTGCCGCAAATTCTAAACCTACATTTTTTCGATGCGCCAATTTTAATTTATCCAAAGCCATATTTCTGGTCACTCTAATACACCAAGCCTCCTTATTATTAATTTGGTCTAATTGGTCTCGCTTTTTCCAAATTTTCAAAAATACTTCCTGCACAATATCCTTCGCTAAGTCCACATCATAGACGATACTCAATGCATAACGATACATTTTATCTTGGAATGGTAATATGTCTTTTTGAAATTGTTCGGTGCTCATATTTTATGGTAGACGATTGAGTTTGGGTTTGGTTACAAGGAGCTATAAAACAAAAGATTAAAAAAAGATAAGTATAAGTTTCATTTATAATGAGTAATTCATTTTATTTGAGGTGAAATTATCAGAATAAGTAGGTGGACAGATATAAACGTCACTTTTGACGAGACTATTTTTTTCGCTAGACAAGGCAAAAAATCTTTGCATAGCTGGGCTACGGAAATATTTTTTAACGAAGTATAGCGGAAAAAGAGTCCGTCCTAAAAGTGTCGGGTATATTTGTTTACCTACTTATTCCTCATTTACAAAAATAGTCTATGAAAAAACCTGCAAATGTGGACGAATACATTGCCAATAATGAAAAGTGGCATAAAGAATTGGTACATTTAAGAGCATTAATATTATCGACCGATTTAGAAGAAACCATTAAATGGATGTTTCCCACTTATATGCTCAAAGGAAAGAATGTAGTAGCATTATGTGCATTTAAAGATTATTTTGGCATTTGGTTTTTTCAAGGGGGCACTTTAAGCGACGAATTGAAAGTCTTAACCAATGCCCAAGAGGGCAAAACAAAAGCCATGCGGCAATGGCGTTTCACTAATATGGCCGAGATACAGGAAGAACAGGTATTGGTCTATGTAAAGGAAGCGATTCAAAATCAAAAAGATGGAAAGGTCATCAAAGCATCCACTAGAAAAACCCCAAAACCTTTAGTTATTCCTTCCGAATTGCAAGAGGTATTAGATAAAAATTCTTTAGTTCACCAGCATTTTAATGAATTCAGTTTATATAATAAAAGAGACTTTGCAGATTATATTACAAATGCTAAACGTCAAGCCACCAAAGAAAAGAGATTGGAAAAAATTATTCCGATGATATTACGTGGAGAAGGCTTGAATGATAAATACAAAAAATGAAAAAAATAATTTGTTTTTCCTCCTTACTACTTTTATGGATGAGTAGTTGTCATGAACCCATTCCACAGAAGGTGACCGATAAAGCGCCAAAAATCATGCACTATTTATCTGAGAAAACTAAAAAAATGAACCTGCCTTTTTCCGATGCTGTTATCGTAGATAACATGGTTTACCTTTCTGGGCAATTGGGAAACGTTCCTGGGTCTTTCCAATTGATTGAGGGTGGTATTCGAGCAGAGACTAAGCAAACAATGGAGAATATCCAATCTACTTTAGCCGCTATGGACCTCACAATGGAGGATATTGTAAAATGTACGGTCTTCATTGAAGATATCACAGAATGGGGCACTTTTAATGAAGAGTATGTAAAATTCTTTCCTAATAAAAAGCCTGCTAGAAGTGCTTTAGGAGCGAATGGTTTGGCATTGGGAGCTAGAGTTGAAGTCGAATGTATGGCGTGTAAAAGGCAATAATTATTTCGTTGATAATACTCCTGAAAAACTCAAATTCAAACTCAAATTCAAATTCAATAATAAATCTAAAAAAGTCTTGAAATCAAACCAACTACAGAATTTGTCAGAGAACAAAAAAATTAAAATCAATCAATCTTAAGCTTTCGCTTCCTCGTTTAATTCCAAATCTGCCTCTGCTTCAAAATCTTTCAAGCGAGCTATAATCGCCAGACAAATATAAAAATGAATACTCGTTGGTAATTGCACAATTGCCTCTTGCACATAACTTGCCAAAATCAACATAAACATCATCGTAGTTAAGGCTAAATACATAATTTTTATTTGCTCGTTCTTGACTCTCAGATAATACCTTATCCCCATCCGAACGATGACGTAGAGTAGCCAGCAATACAACAGATAACCTACCCAACCTAATTCTACTGCTACCCTCACATACCCACTATCAGGTGGAAAGTTAGCCAAAAATGTATCAGGTGAAAAACGTTGCCCCCACTCCCCTACACTACCCAATCCAGCACCAAAAGGATGTGTTTGAATAAACGGTTTAATTTTTTTCTGATTCTCAAATCGAACGCCCATTGTATCACCACTTCTATCAGGCATAAAAGCAGACTGTATCCGAAATAATACCGCATTACCTGTTGATTTTAGCATAAAAGCACCACCTAATACCCCTACTACCATCATGGCTATAATAACATTCTTTTTTAAGCTTAACATGGTAAATACTGCAAATCCAAATGGTACCAATATCACAGGTGTTCTTGAGCCAGCATAAGCAATTGCCATTAACATACATACGCCTGCAATGCCTAGAATTACTTTCTGCCAAGTTTTGAACTTTCCTAAAATCAGTATAAAACACATCACCGACATGTAGGACATATAGATACCATAATTCGTAGGATCAGAGAAGAAGGAAAAAATACGCATTCTCGACCATTGAAATATCAACTGAAAACGAGCGGGGTCTGAATAAAGCCACGCCAATTCAAAATCAGCAAAACCAAAAAACTCTTGTTTCAAGCCATAGAGCGCAGAAACAAATCCCAGCCCTAACATAAATTTATAAATATTGATAACCCTTCTATAACTATTCAAGGCATAAGCGGCTATGAAATATAGCAAAATTAAAAGTGCCATACTTCTAACCGTAAAAGCCCAAGCCAATCTTGATGCGGCAACTGGATTTAACACCTGAATCATGTTATAGAATATCCAAACAACGATTGGTAAAGAAATTGGATTTTTGGCAAAGGAAAGGTCTCTATCTCGAAGTTGTTTCATAATAACTCCAAGTGCTAATACAACCAATAATAAATCTAAGGAAAGTCCATAGGGTAAATTCACTATTTTGGAAAGATAGGACACCAAAATAGACATTATTAAAATCACATAGAGTCCCAAATAAAGGTTAAACATTGCTCCAAAAACTAAAGCAATACCAATAGTTACGACCAATAAGCCGCCGCCGCCAAGAAAACCCAATTTCCCAACAACTAAAGCTACAAATATAGACAATAAAGCAAGTAGAAAAGCACCTAAAACGGTATCTAGCTTCTCCATCAAGAAGTGGTGTTTAATCCATTTTTTTATGGCTTTCTCCATAGTATTTGTGTTTGTGTTTGGAATGCTTAAAATAATTTTACATTTTTCAAAGTAAGTTCTCAATAAGGATAGCTGGTAGAACGGACCTTAGTCTGTCCCGTTCAAAAGTCTTTAGACTTTATCACTTTACCTAACGAACCAAGCCTAAAGGCTTGTGAACCCAATAGACTAAAGTCCGTTCTACCGGATTGTCTATTGAGAACTTACATTTTAAAATCATAAACTACTGGTTGTCAGTACTTTTTTAATTTTAATAGGGCGAACGAAAAGTCAAAATCATAATATATAACTCATTGAAAAAACTAGCGGTCGATGTTTGAAGTTTTCAACTTCAAACCAATATTTCAAAAGTTTTTAACTTTTCTCAGTCGTTTACATATTACAAAAACGACTTTTCGTTCGCCCTAAATTTTAATTCATTCCTTTATCTTTTCCTAAGTATTCGCTAGATTTGTTCCATTCAAATAGCGAATAACTCTATTAACAGAAGCTTTTGCTAAACTCCCCTCTTCTAATAATCTTCTATCACTGGTCCAAACTCGATTTAGAGATTTAACTAGCACGATGTTTCCAAATTTTTTATAGAGACTTTGTGCCAACCAGCCATCTTCACTTCTTTGATTTTCAAAGGCCAATTTCTCTGGGTCATATCCACCCACTTCTAATGCTTGTTCTCTTCTAAATCCAGTATTAAATCCTACTGCATTAATACATAAATCAATTCCTTTTCTCCGATCAAACATAAATTCGCCTCCGAACTCGTGAAAAGCTAGGCCAAAGCGATTGATGCTTTTACTAGGAATGAAGGAGTATCTGCCATAAACCACCGCCACATCTTCATTTTTTAATAAGGTTTTCACAAATAAATTGCCCCACTCCGCAGGGTAAATACTATCGGCATCTGCACTTAATAAAATTTTCCCTTTAGCGGTTTCTAAACCTAGTTGACGAGCATAGGTTCGGCCTTGTCGGGGTTGAAAAATGGACGTAACCCCACAGCGATCTAAAATTTCTTGTGTTCGGTCGTTAGAGTTATTATTGACAATTAGTAATTCAGTCGGCACCTCTGGCTGAATGGCTGAAAAGGAAGACAAAGTACTTAATAAATTCTCTTCCTCATTATAAGCAGGAATGACTATCGAAGCGACAGGTTTGTCTACTTTGAATTTAGCTAAACCTTCCTTTATTTTTTCTATTTTATCGTTAGCAACCTTATCATAATTTCGAAAATCGAAATAATGTCTTTTAACCCAATCTGGCGTTGAAAATCTATTCATCATTTTAAATTATTACAATTTTCAAAAAGAAAACTAATAATAGGATAATAGCAAAAGCATTTCCTATAAATTCTATAAATCGCTCTTTGGGGGTCAGCTCTACGTCTTCAAATTTATCTTTCATAATTTTTATTTTAACCGATAGAAAAGCCTTTAGGCTTTCCCGTGTCCGACCTTTAGGTCGGTTTTGGCTACATTTACAGGCCTAAAGGCCTTTGACAGGAAAGCCTGAAGGCTTTTCTACCAGTTTTTTTCAATAATTTTTTCGTTTTATCACCAACCATTCGTGAACATCTGTCACGTCTTTTTTCAGATGTGCTTCAATTTCTTTTAGTGGATAATTTTGTAAAAAAGCATTCTGTTCATACTGGTAATTTAACTTACTTGGTATGTACTGCAATTCTTGTTCCGCATCAATGGCTGCACCTATGGCTGCTTTTAATGGTTTTGGTAAATGATAATTAAATTCCAAGATTATATCGGCATGCTTGGGTAATTTGGTAATATTCTTTGCCATTTGACTAGCTAAAGCACTATTGGTTACCAATAAAGACTTAGGTCCGATATTATTAACCATTGCTTCCCGTTCCGTTTCATTGGACAAATCTTTGACGGTCGCAGTTGGAAATAATTGAAGTAATCCTTTTGTGAAATATTCGGAATGTTCTCCGTTAAAATAGATGGTTTTATAGTCCTTATTGGTTAGTTGATATAGGATAGCTTGCAGTTCTTCTTTATAAATCCCTGATAATTTCAAAGGCAATTTTGCCGTTTCATATTCTTTTGATAACGGCAATTTTATTCCTGCAAATGGTCCTGCTTTAACTGTTCCGCTTTTCAATAGATCTCGGACTAATTTACCATGTTTTAAATACCCTTTTTGATGAACAGGCAAGGTTTGATATAATTTATCCTTTGTTACTTTTTTGAGATGCTCTAATCTATAAGAAAATGGCTTAGTACCCCACGAATATCCCCAATGATGGATAGTGTAAGTGTTTTCTTTTACACATTCTGGTGTAAATTTTTCTGTAATGTGGTAAGGATAAAAATACTCTTTCGGAAATAATTCAACGCCCCCAATATTTTGGCGACCATATTTATGCATTCCTGCCTCCTTCAATAATCTAGTCACCAAATAGGGCGAAGAATCCAAGGCGGTATCTCTACCATCAAAATGTTGTAAATAGAAATCCATGCACCGTTCTATAAATGGATGGCCCTTTTCCGCACCAAAAATAGCATTATTCACTATGATGTCTTTATCATTTTCTGCCCCCAATTCCAAGCCTAAAAAACTTCCATACTGTCGAAATTCTTCGAGTGGCTTTAGGACTTCCATATCGGTGTCCATATAAATACCCCCGTGATGATAAAGTGCATAAATCCGTACAAAATTAGATAGATTAGCCCATTTTTTATACTTCAAAGCAGCTTGTAAATAAGGTAAGTGCATTGGACTATTTCCCTCATTCCAAAGCATTATTTCATAGTCGGGCATCAGCTTTTTCCAACCATCAATATACCCTTGATAATCTGCGGGAATTGGCTTCGTTCCAAACCAACAATAATGTATAATTTTTGGTATCACAATGTTTGTCTTTAGATTTTGAACCAGTTGACCGATATTTGTATCGGCATCAACCTCCAATCATTATTTTATAAATAAGGCTTCATAATATCCCAAAACTGGCTAATTCTAGCCGTCCAAGTATTCGATTCTGCTTTAGCTATTCTATCTTTTGTCGCTTTTTCACTTTGAGGTAATAAAGCTTCATCAATCAATTTAACAAAAGCTTCGTCGGTATCAGCTAAGTAAATATGGTCTTTAAAACTTTGAATATCTTCAGAAAAATTAGTGGCGATAACTGGTTTCCCACCCGATAAATATTCATTGATTTTTAAAGGATAAATACTTCTGGTTAAAGTATTACATAAAAACGGAATCAAGCAACAATCCATGTGTTGGAGATACTGCGGCAATTCGTACAAGTTTTTACCTCCTGCAAAAATGACGTTTGGTATATCGGGCAAGCCCAACTCTAAATATTCTGTATTGTTTAAGGGTCCTACAAAAAGAAAGGTCTTATCAGGATGTGCTAAAACAGTTTTTTTAATCAATGGATAATTCACCCGCAATTCGTCTAAATTGCCAATAAAACCCACTACTTTTCCGTCTCTACCAGCTAATTCTTTCGGTTTTGGAAAAGTTTCCGTTAAGGTTCTTTTAAAGACCGAGTTATCTACTGCGTTATTTAAAATATAAGTATCCTTAGATATTTTGGATTTTAAATTCCATAATTCTTTGGAAGTAACCAAGGAAACATCCGCTTGTCTAATCGCCTCATTTTCAAGATTTAATCCATGCTTAAGGGTATAGTCATTTTGGCTAATATCATCAATACTTTGATAAACATTCAATGCAGCCCCATAGGATTTTGGCAAAACAGCCGCTCCATAAGGGTTATAACAGTTGAGATAAATATATTTTTTAATATTATAATCCTTAATAAACTTCTTAACCGTTTTTAAAACTACACTTCGATTATAGCCATGCAGATAATCATAAGTCTTGCCTACTGGCAACCAATTAATTGGTAAAGACAAAGTGGGCGTAGCCGCTACAAAATTTTGAGGGATTTTTTCTAAAGTTTCATACTGAATCTGGTTCGTTAATAGCTTTGGCGCACGTTCTCTGACTTTCTTATTGTTCAAATTGGACACAAAGTCTTTAACAGAATAAGGTTTATTTACATAAAATACTCGATTCGTTTTAGCAAATTCCTTAGCCATAGAAAGGGAGACCGACGAATAAATATTATCTGTCGGAAATAAAGTATACAGTATGATGTCGTACTCTCTCATAATTTTTAGTTGTGAATAGTGAGTGATAAAGCTTGCTTTACAACTTATCACGACATTATTTCCCTACCATTAAAAACTCTTTGGTAATCAAGTAATTCAATGGAAATACTCTAAATGGAACACCTTCTAATAAAGGTAATCTATTTAGGATGCAATGACTTTTTCTATAGACTGGTTTCAAACTAGTGTTTGCAACAATCTTTGAAATCTTTTCGTGGGTCATGTGGTTTAGCCCATCATAGGCTTCTCTTAAGTCACTTTCCAACTCCCCTACGATTGGGTGATTGTGTTTAGCAATTAATCCATCCAAAGTAGCCGTTGGTAGAAACTGACACCAAGGAATTTTTATGACGTGGTTTAAATGAGAAGCATAGGGGCTTTTCCAAGGCGGATAAGACACAAAAATCTTCCCATCAGGTGCTAATATCTTTTCTAGTTGTAGAAAAATATTCTGCAAAATATCTAGTGGAATATGTTCCACCACATCATTTAAAAACACAAAATCAAACTTCCCTTCCAATGGGTCTTCAACCACATTACGTTTGGCAAAATGCACATTATGAACATTATGTTTTGCCTTTATCTGGTTCGCCACTTGGATATGATGCCCATCAATATCCACCCCATGCACTTCGCAATCCCAGTTTTTAGCATACCACAAAGTCATGCCTCCCATCCCACAGCCAAAATCCATGATTCGTTTACCATCTAAATCTAAAAGGCTACGAACCAGTCGTTTATCTACTTTTAAATGGTCCGCATTTTCATCCAGAAAGTTTTGTTCTGCATAATTCAACCCTTCCAATAATAAAGTTTCTGTCATAGTTTATTATTAATTTTATAGTTCTCTGACATATTTAATTTGGTTCTCTTACAAATTCACGCCTCCTTCATCACCTATTACTCCGCTTTAATTTACCCTCCTATTTTTTCCAATATCTTTACTTTTTTTCGTACTGGAACAGCAATAGAAAATGCTTTTTTCGGTGTTAAAAACGCCCATTCCATAGTCGTTGGTCTCAATTCTCCCAAGGCAATTTTCTTTTCATAAGGAGATAATTTTTGTAACTCCTCATATTTCTCATTTAGCTGTATAAGTTTTAAATCATCATCAATACTTCTATAAATAACTAAATCATGTGTAGCTTCAAAAAGCGGTAACATTTTATTAGAAATTTCTGGATTAATAAAATCATGCAATTCAATCAAGATGTCGCAATTTTTAATATTATCCATTATTTCTTTTTTGAATAATTCTATTTCAAAACCTTCACAGTCACAAACGATTAAAGAGCGTTCTCCAAAATCCAATTTATTTAAAGTATTGGCAGTGCATTTACTAAAAACATTCAACCGACCCTCTATGCCATTTTCTTTTCCCATAGCAGTACATAATGCTCGTGCTCGTTCTGCCAAATCATAAGCATAGACAATAGATTGCTCAAACATAAGTCCTAGCCCCACCGCATAATATCCTTCCGCACATCCTATATTCACAATCTTTTTATAGTTATTGGGGCGAATCCTTTCTAACCAATTGAATAATTCTACCTCATAGCAACCTAATAATTTAGGGTATAATTCACTGCCAAATCCTGCCAATTCTGGATATTTTAATCCTTTGAAAGGTCCATATTTGACTTGCACATCCTCAAAATTTCTTTTCAATTTTTTGTGAACACTTTGCTGCGTCACTACTATCTTGTTAAATTGATATTCTTGGTAAAATACCTCTAATACTTTACCTAAAAATCCAATTTTTACAAATGGTGTTGCCGCAAAATGGCACATCCGTCTAAAAGCATGATTCATTTTCCCCATAATTCTATTTTAATTTATTTTAAGAACTAGGGGGATTTGAGGGGGTGTACTAGCCTTGTTTAATCTTGGAGGATAAAGTAATGAAAATCATACATCATAAATTTTAAATCATACATCATAAATCTGCCTAATTGGAAATTGTAAGTCTATTAATTTCTAATCAAAGACCCATTTTTCCAATACCCTTAAGTTATAATAAGGGTTCAGATAAACAACATTACAAGTATTACATCACTACCCGTTGGATTTATGAACTGTGATTTATGATTTTTTTACCCAAGTAAACCACTAGAATTATTATTAAGTATTGCCTTGATTAGGGGGGATATTAGAAGCAATATTTGGTTTATGAAAAAAGTTAATCACTTTAGTTTTAATTAAATCATAGCCTTTCTGGTAAAATTCCCATACATATTTGAATACATTTAAGGTACGCACATTTAGTATTTTGTATAAAATAACTTGGGTTATTATAAACGTTATAAAATAAGTCAATAAAGTGCCATATGCTGCGCCCATTATACCGAGCCAGCTTATAAACAAATAATTAAAAATGACATTTAGGACAAACCCAAATACGGTACAATAAAAGTTAATATGTGGTTTTCCTATGGATTCTAGCACGGTTCCCATTTGACTTCCAAATGGTAAAAACAAGCCGAATAAAATGGTCAAACGCAATAGTGGTACTGCTGGCAAATAATCTTCTCCTGCTATTATTAAAATAATAATTTCAGGAAATAATTCTACAAATAGAATAATTGGAATTAATAAACCTAAAATTGCACCAACCGATTGTTCATACATTTTCTTTACCCCTGCTTTTCCATTATTAATCATCTCTCTGGCACTCTGTGGAAAAACCACTGCAGCAGCAGAAAAGGTAGGAACTTCCATCAAATTAGTTATCCGAATTGCAAGATCATAAATACCAACAGATGCAGTAGAAATTAACCCACCAAGCATCATTTTGTCCATACTTTTATAGAGCATGATACTTAAATTGGTAGACACTGCATATTTTCCAAAATCAACTAATTTTTTAACCCAAACCCATTTAGCCTTTCTAGCAAAATTAAGATACGGCCAAGCATGATAAACCGCTATGGCACTTCCTAAACAAGCAGTAAATACTTGAAATTGAGCTAATTGTATTAATGCTATTGCCGAACCTGAAAGATATAAGTATAACAAAAACAAGAAAAATGGTCCTTGTCGAATTGTATTGCTCAGAAAAATACCTTTAAAGGATAAATTCGCTTGGAGTATAAAATTGGATTGATACATAGGGGTCAAAACCAAAGTTGTCAATGCGTAAATATGCAAAAGTGGAATAATGGAAGGGCTATCAAAAATATATCCACAAAAAGGGGCTAAAATATACAAAAAGCACGCAAAAAATGCTGTTAGAAGAAAGTTTAAAAATAAGGAGGCAGTATTAATTTCCCCATGAAGGCTTTCCTCTTCCGAAGATAAAAATTTAACCAAGGCATTTTGGATTAATCCCATTCTGGTAACTTCCAAAAAAGCACAAATGGTTAAAAATAAAACCCATATCCCCATTTCGGAAACTTCCAAAACTCGATATAATATAAATACACTACCAAACCCAAAAAGGTAGTTGGCCCCTTTTTCAAAAAAGGCATAGAGACCGGAAATTAACCAGTAACTTTTAGTGTTGTCTTTTTGCATCGCTGTGTTTGTTATAGTTGGTTGTCAGTTATCCGTTATCTACTTAGCTATTAAACCGAAAACGGATAACCGAATACTAAATCACCCCATATTTTTTCGATTAATCCGATTTAAAATCGAACCACCAAATTTATCTCCAAGGCCATTTAAAAAGGCAATAGAGTCTTTGTCTGCTTGTCTCATGGTAGAATCAGAACTGAAAACTGCCAAAACATTATCACTAAAATCAATCAACTCTTTGGTATCGGCATATTCATTCAAAGCCGCACCCTCCATGAAAACATAATCGTATTTTTCAGATAATCTACTCAAAAATAATTTAAAATCGTCCTCATTCAATCCTTCCAATGGAGATTGAGCTCGCCCAGAATTACTGATAGATTCAATCGGTGTATTGTTGAAGGGGGAATTGATACTAGTAACCGCAAAGTGTTCCGTTAATTTAGCATCCACCAGTAATTGGTGCAAACCATTACTAGCAGGCAATGCTTTTGCTGCCCAAGTAGAAAGGGTATTCCTCTTGAAGTTTGTATCAATGACTAATACTTTTTTCTGTTTCAATAAAAGGGAATGCGCTAAAATGGTGATTAAGAAAGATTTACCCTCATCTTCTCTGGGGCTAGTTATCAAAAATACATTACCTCCCGTTATCTTCTCTAGCCTAAACCTCAAATCTCTGACAAGTTCTTTAAACCGTTCCATCACTGGATTATTCGTATCTCCAGTAAATAATTGCTGTAAATCGAGTTTTTTATTATTAATTTTAGTGATGCTACCAATCAAAGATAACCCAGTAAATGCCTTAAATTGGTTAGGCGAGTGCATCGTATTATCCAAAAAGGCTAATAAGAAAATAAAGAAAGTAGCCATTGATGCACCAACAACACCAGAAAATATCGTAAATAAAGCCTTCTTATCAGATTCCGCTTTCTCTGGAATTTGTGCATGTTCAATTATCGTAAAAGGACTATCTTCTCGCTTAGTTTCTAATCGTTCTTCCTCTAATTTTCTCACCACCATTTCATAATCAACTCTAGCAACATTAATTTCTCTTTCTAAGTTGGTTACATATGCTTGGTTAGAAACAAAACTATTAGACCTAATCTTTAATTCAGCCAATTTTTCATCAATAATAGTCATTTCTTCCTTGGCATTCGTCAAATCAATAGTTGCCGAAAGATGTCGTTCAAATAATTCATTTTCCCTCGTATTATCTTCTACTTCATCTTTTTCCTGAACTTCCTCTTTCTGTAACCTAGACAATCTTTTCATATCCTCCGCCAATTGTTTTTTAACGGACCTCAAAGCAGATTCATTTTTTCGTTTATTACCAACTCCTTCAATTAAATTGGTGGTATAAGTATCTCTTTGTTCTCTTAAATTAACAATCTTCCTATTTAATTGAATAATGGCTATATTATCCTCATCTTCCTCCAAAGGAGTTCCTTTAGCAGCTACAGGAGATTCTTCCCCCATTAATTTTTTCAAGTCTTTAATAGTTGCTTCATTTGCATTTATCGAAGCCTGAGCATTACTTTTTTGTTGTTCTAAGTCTCTAATTTGATTGACCGTAGCTTGTCTTTGTGACTCTAAATCAACGAGTTGTTGGCCAGAATTATATCTTTTTAATTCATTTTGCTTTTCTGTCAACTTTGTCTTCTTAGCTGTTGCTGAATTGCCTAAATAGTTTAAAGCCTCATCAATATCACTGGTTCTCCAAGATTCAAAATACTCAATAAAAGAAGTACTAAATTTACTAGCGCCAAAAGCAGATAATTCTGGTTTTTCGGAGGTAAAAGAGATTTTAACATAATCCGTCTCCCCCATTCTTTGAATCATAATATGGTCCTCTTTTAAGGTCTCATAATCATATTTAAAATCTTTGGCTATTTTATTAAAATATAATTCATCTTCTGGTCGGTCAAATTCTGGCTTTAATTCATCCAATTTTGTCGCCAATAATTTATTTAGGTCGCCTAAAGTTTTTGAATCGTAACTAGCTATTTCTTCGGGTGTCCTAAATGGTCCATCTCCAAAATCTTCGGGGTCTAAATCATGGTTCAGCAAATGAAAGGTCAACAGATTAATACACCTCCGTGAAGTCACGAATTGTATTAAGTTGTTAAAACTCATGTCAATTTGTAATTTTTGTATAAATGGATTGTCTTTACCAGAATTAATACCAGTTGGGTCAATAACTCCTGTAGAAAGGATGGTTTCAGATTTATAAATTGGTGGCTTAAGAGAAACTATATAATAGGCCAAACTACCTGCTAGGATTGCAGATAATAAAATTAACCATTTTCTTCTCCATAGTATGCTTAAATAGTATGTAAGTTCCATTACTTGTGTAGTATGTTTGCTAGAAGTTTTAAAATCAACAGTATTTATTGCTAGGGAACTACCCAGAAATTTATTAGGTTCGTTTACAAAAGAAAAAATACTTGAGTTTCAAACGCTAAAAAATCTAAACAATAATTAAGTTACCAGACTCACCTTTAAGTAAGTTAGTTCACATTAGTAAATTATCGCTATAAATGGAGGTAATGAAAAATTACACGGAGGTAATTTTATTAATAAGTAAGTGGGGTAAAAAATGAGTTCCAAAGCAAAATATCCATTTTATCTAAAATTAGATAATTGATTATTTCTAGCTTTACTTTTTCCTTTTAACAAGTTATTTATCTAAGATAGATTAACTTGAAATGTGTTATTAAAATCACTTTGGGATGTGTAGTTTTCTTTTCTATCAACAATTTTATTACAAAAAAGACAAAAATACAAGCATAATTGAATAAGATTAAACATATTGTTTTCATAAATATGATTTTAAATTAATAAGTTTGTTGTAAATCAACAACTTGTATATTGTTTTTTTTTGTAAGACCTATTTTTCAATATATATATTTGTGAGAATGATGGTAGTTAGGGATTTTCAGGTAATCAGATTTAAAATTGATGTTTATTAAATTTTTAATTTGTTTAAAATCCGAAGCTAACTTAATCCGTAGTTTATTATTTTTGGTAGTATGGTGAAAAGTATGGGTGAATCAAAAATGGCACAACTCAGAGAGTTGTGTTACCTGTTCGTTGCAACTGTAAGCAACTGTAACACAACTCTCTGAGTTGTGCCATACTATAACCAACATTGTAGAAAATTTAACCCACACTTTTCACCGTAGTGCCTTATTTTTTTAGCTACGGATTAAGTTAGCTATGGATTTTATCACTTTTAATCTGACGCTCTATTGTGATGGAGAGGTTGAGGAAAACTATACTATAAACGGGATAAATTTGTAAAATTTATTTAGAAGTCAGATCATCTATTTCATAGATTGTCAGAAGTCAGACAAATCAGAATTAAACAATTGATTAGCAATTTTTTATGTTTTCAAAATCACTTTTTTATCCCGTTTGGCGTACACTAAAACTTAGGGCAAAGAATTTCTTCATTTTCAAAGTTACCTAAATAAGCGACAGATAATTCAAAAGAGCTTCTATTAGGACCAGATAATGCTAAATCATCTATGTTCAAATCATAGCTAAAACCGAATAATAAATTATCAAATTCAATTCCTATCATTCCTACCACCGCATCTAAACTAAATGTTTCATCTGCGTTTCTTACAGGTCTTGCCCAACCTCCAACATGTAAAGCAAAAGGCACATAATCCCCCATTGCTATTCTCACATTTGAACCAGCATTAATTTGAATATGCGGCCCTTGAATTTGAATTAAGGCTCTAGGTATAATAAATAATTGGTCATTTACAGGAAATCTTGCTGCAAACAAACCAGTGTACTTACGAAATAAATTATTTTCATCAGGAAGCGCAATATTTACATCCGGGTTGGCAGCTAAGAAACTAACATTAGGTTCTAAGAGATGATGTACGGCACCTCCCAAATAAAAAGTTGTTCTATGACTTGGAGAAAAAGTGTAATTAATTCCCAAGGCCAAATCAAAAAAGGCAAAATTATTTTCAGGCAGTACCTCGCCAGTAGGTAATGTAAAACCACTAACTCCATTATATTGATCTTCAAAGGTTAAATTTTCATAATTCACACTTCTTTGATTGATTGCCATTTGACCACCAATCGTTAAGTAATGAATACCAGAATTGTCCAATGCTTTGTGATAAGCTCCAGACAAAGCCATTTGGGTCGTTCTAAATCCAGAATCATCTACTCTATCATTAAAAAAAGATAATCCCACCCCTACTGCATCACTTACTCCTCGTTTGTGGTCTGTATCAAACCTCACATCTACACCACCAGCAAAGGTAACATAAGGTCTATCCAAGGTCTGCCGCCACTGGTCTCTACGAACAATGCCCATTCGATAACGCCCCCTAAATGCACCTGCCAAAGCAGGATTCGTAAGGGTAGGAACCGCAAAAAATTGAGTGAAATGTTTATCCTGCGCAGTTAAATCTGAGCCGAAAAAGAAGGTCGCAACAACTGTAAGCAAAAAGATTTTTCTCATCTTTATATTCAAATTCAAGTCTTTATAGAAATTAATTCTGAAAAACATCAAACAAGGTATTTAAAATAGAATCCTATTTTTCTCGTTATAAATCATAATATTACTCCGATTTTCAAACGGAATATGTAGATATTTAGTATTTTTAGCACAAGAGGAAATAAACTTTGTTGTCTAGTAAGCACTTTTTTATTTTTTTTGGTAACTTGTACTACTTAAAAATAACGTTTTTGTTGCTGTTAGCCTATTGACTTTTCATTAAGCCAAATCTCAAAAGCCATTCCTACCAACACACAAAAATATACTTGCATATTGAAACTGTAATCATGATTTTTAGCATTTGTTCTCTTAGTGTAGTCCCCGTCAGGGCAGGTCGAAAATACAAAAGTGAGATGGTCACGCAACTCCTTTTTGGCGAAGTAGTGGAATGTTGGGAAAAAAATGGAGAATGGACTAAAATTAGATGTCTTTGGGATAATCAAATCGGCTGGGTGCCTACCAATCAGTTAACACCCATTACCGAAGAAGAAGCCAATCGTTATCAATCCAATTTTGCTTGTTGCATGGAATTGGCGCAACCCGCCATCGCTTCGGACCATTTTTTACCCTTAACAATGGGGGCTTCTCTTCCTTGTTTTGATGGTATGCGCTTTGAAATCGCAGGTACTAGCTATTCTTTTAGTGGACAAGTAATTACCCCACAAAACATTCAAACCTCGATTGATTTATTAATTAAGTTAGCTCGAAAATATTTATATGCCCCTGAATTAGAAGGTGGCAGGTCACCATTCGGCATTGATAGTACAGGTTTGATACAAGTCCTATTTAAAATGATTGGTCTGCCTATGCCTAGAGACGCTTATTTACAAGCTAGAAAAGGAGAAAATGTTGATTTTTATGAACAGGCTACCCTCGGTGATTTAGTATTTTTCCAAGACAAAAATGGTCATATCAATCACGTCGGTATTATCTGTGATAAAGATAGAATTATTCATACCTATGGAAAAGTACGGATTGATAAAATAGACCACTTTGGTATCTTTAATGTCGAATCTAAAAAATATACGCACAAGCTTCGAGTCATCAAAAGAGTTTTAAAGGCAAGTACGCTTTCCAATAAAATCGTTGAAAAAACAGCACCAGAAGAAATAACGAATCAAATAGAAATGTTTAAATAAAGAATCTACTATTCTTTAGGAAGAAAGGGCATAAACCGCCTTATCATTCATGCAGATGTAAAATATACCATTCAAATCCTGCTATATCAATATTCGCCCTTCTGCCTACCTTTTTGGGTGCATAATTTGTGGCTATACTCCAAACGGGATAAAAGAGTGATTTTGAAAAGAGGTCAGAAGTCAGACCGAAAAATTACATTTTTCTGTCAGAAGTCAGATTTAAAAACTACAAAACACTAATAATCAATTATTTAAATCTGATTCATCTGACTTCTGACAGTCTATGAAATAGACGGTCTGACTTCTGACTTCTAAATTAATTTTCACAAATTTATCCCGTTTCTAGTATAAGTAGTCTAAAATTTTCACTTCATTTTTGCAGAACCTAATTTATGGACTGGAATTGGTCGTGCTCGCTTTGGTTGTGGAGGTGCGATTGTAGGAAATCCAGCGCAAGTATTGGTAAAAATTGAACGATATATGGAGATGGGGATTCGGTCTTTCATTTTTTCTGGTTACCCACACGCCAGCGAATGTAAGTTATTTGCCAACTATGTATTACCAAAAATTAAAACGTTCTCTATGCCTGAAGTTCAAGGACGAAAACCTATGAATGCGCCAAAAACTCCTTTGGCAGCTGGGATTCGGTCTTAAGTATGAATTAACAGAAAAAAGTTTAACTTTGAGAAAAAGCAGAAAAATAGAACAAAAACCATGTTAGATTTAGCGATTGTAATTATTTACTTTGTTGCTATATTTTTTACTGCCATAGCAGGTAGAGTAAAAAAAGAAGCAACGATAGAAGAATATTTTTTAAGTTCAAGAAATCTTCGATGGCCTTCCATTGCCTTATCAAGTATTGCTACTAATATAAATGGCTATCAGTTTTTGGGCATGATGGGTTCTGCTTATTTGTACGGTTTAGCACAAGCAAGTTTAGAGATTAATGCCGTACAAGGGATTTTGATGGCTGCCTTTATTTTTGTACCCTTATTTCTCAAAGAACGGGTCATCACGGTTACCCAATATATCCAAAAAAGATTAGGAAAGACGGTTGGGCTATTTTATAGCTTAGCTAACTTACTTATTTTTTCAACAATTACTCTTGGTGCGGCCCTATTTTGGGGAGCTTATGCCGCCGACTTGGTTTTTGCGGACTACTTATCTATTATTAGCAATGACCGCATCACTCGTATAAGTGTGATAGTTGTTGGTCTGGGGATATTTTCTGCTATCTATACCTATTTGGGAGGCTTAAATGCGGTCGTAAAAACGGATATTATTCAATTTAGTATTTTATTGACTGGTGGATTTGTGGTGCTTTTTGTGGCCGTCCACCATCTTGGTGGTTGGGGACAGTTGTACGAAAAAACGCCCCAACTGATGCACTTATATCTTCCTGCGGACCACCCTACGCTTCCTTGGATACATATTTTTGGCTTATTCCTGCTTAATATCAATTATTGGTGTGCGAATCAAACTATCATGCAACGGTCTTTGGCAGCAAAAAGTCTAAGACATGCGCAAATTGGCTTGATGGCAGGCGGTGTCATGAAATATGTCATGGCTGTTTTGATTGTCATCCCTGGGATTGCGCTCTACGGTATTTTAGGCGAAAATGGATTAACTGAACCAGATATGGCATTTCCTTATTTGGTCAATACTTATTTACCAACGGGGGTAAAAGGGCTTATTCTTTGTGCCTTGTTTGCTTCTTTGATGAGTACCGTTGATTCTACTTTTAATTCTTTAGCAACCCTTTGGTCTATTGATATTTACAAAGGCTATATAAATAAAACGGCTACGGATATGGAGGTCGTAAATGCCGGGAAAAAGACCATTTTGGTAACTTTGGTTACTGGAATTACAATGGGCTTGATATTATTGTATGTTAAGTTTGAAAATCCTGATGCTGCTTTTACCCATACTTTAAATGAGTTGCGATATTATATAAATTGTGGAATCGTGGTCTTAATTTGTACCGCTGCATTCCTAGTTACGCCGAATAGACGAGCTACTTTATTAGGCTTTTTAAGCACTATGCCACTGCATTTAATTATCATTTATTTGTTCCCAGACATGAATTATTTTGTCAGAGCAATGTGGGTAATTTTGATTGCTTTAGTTTTTGTAATGCTGGTAAGTGCAAAAGGTGGATTCCGTTCTGTGAAAGAATTAATTCAATATGATTCTAAAAGAATTTTACAGTTTGGTGGTTTGTTATTGCTTTCACTTATTCTAACACATATTGTTTTTGCGTAGCTTCAGTGTGCTCTAAAACAAATTTGTTACACTTTAATAAGCCGAGGTAATGGTGTAAAGAACTTCTAGAACTTGAAGTTCTGGAAGCTCCAAACCCCGAATCATTCTAAAAGACACATAAATTCCTTATAAAATGCAAAAAAATTGGTGGAAAGAAAGTGTGGTTTATCAAATATACCCTCGCAGTTTCAAAGATAGCAGTGGAGATGGTATTGGGGATTTAGGTGGAATCATTGAAAAATTAGACTACCTAAAAGATTTAGGAATAGATGTAATATGGATAAGTCCCATTTTTAAGTCTCCTAATGATGATAATGGCTATGATGTAAGTGATTATTGTGACATCATGGAAGAGTTCGGGACAATGGAAGACTTTGATAAACTATTGCAAGGGATACATGAACGAGGTTTGAAATTAATGTTAGATTTAGTACCCAATCATAGTTCCGATGAGCACCCTTGGTTTCAAGAATCCAGAAAATCCAAAGACAATCCTTATCGAGATTATTACATCTGGCGAGCAACACCACCTTCTAATTGGGTTTCTTTTTTTAGTGGTTCGGCTTGGGAATATGATGCCGTAGCAGGGGAATATTACTTGCATCTTTTTTCCAAAAAACAACCTGACCTCAATTGGGAAAACCCAAAAGTTCGTCAGGAGATGCATCAATTGATGCACTTTTGGTTTAAAAAAGGAGTAGATGGGTTTAGAATGGATGTCTTGCCGTTTATTTCTAAAAGATTAGATTTTCCAGATATAGACCCCAATAATTTTAATCAAGCAATTGTTGAGGTATATTCTAATGGACCTCGCTTGCACGAGTTTTTGCAAGAGATGAATCAGGAAGTCACTTCTAAATACGATGTGATGACGATGGGAGAATGTATTGGTGTCAAACCCCACCAAGCACTTGATTATGTAGGCGAAGACCGAAAGGAATTAAATACTTTATACCATTTTGACCATGTAAATATTAACTATGGCCCGGGAGGAAAATATGACCCAATTCCTTGGAAATTAAGCACCTTTAAAAAGATTTTTTCTGATTGGGATAAGGCTGTTGGCACTAAAGGTTGGATAAATATAACTTTAGATAATCACGACTTTCCAAGAATGGTTTCTAGGTTTGGAAACGACACAAAATTTCGAAAAGAATCCGCTAAACTACTAGCAACGCTGCTACTAACGATGCGTGGAGGCCCTTGCATTTACCAAGGAAGTGAAATTGGAATGACCAATGTAGCCTTTGATACCTTAGAAGAATATGATGATGTGGAGGTGGTGAATTTGCATAAAGAATGGAAAGTCGCAGGAAAAGATACCGCTCCTTTACTAAAAGCGGTACAACAGCAAGGAAGAGATAATGCCCGAACACCTATGCAATGGGATAACAGCATGAATGCTGGATTTTCTACTGGAGAGGCATGGTTAAAAGTCAATCCAAATTATACGGAAATTAATGTACAAGCGGCTTTGGCAAAAAAGGATTCGATTTTCTATTTTTATAAAAACTTATTGGCTTTTAGAAAAGTGCATAAAACCTTGATATATGGCGATTTAGAGCTATTACTGCCCGAATCAGAAGACCTTTTTGTATATCGAAGGAGCGATGAAAATGAAGACTATCTCATTTTACTTAATTTTTCAAATGCTCCAAAAGTCGTGGATACTATTATTCCTTTAGCAAATTATGAATTGTCTATTTCCAATTATTCCAAGGAAGCTACTTTTCTACTTCCTTGGGAGGCACGAATTTATAGAAAATTATGAAATTTTGGCAGCTTTTAAAAGCAAATATTCCAGCCTTAGCGTGGTTATCGACCTATTCTTTTGACTTATTCAAAAAAGACTTTGCTGCAGGATTAAATGTATTGGTGATTATTGTACCTCAAGGCATGGCTTATGCTTTATTGGCTGGGGTGCCTCCTATTTATGGCTTATACGCTGGGTTAATTCCAGTGCTGATATATGCTCTTTTGGGTACATCTATGCATCTATCCTTAGGCCCAGCTGCCATTTCTTCGCTTTTATTAATGGAAGGAATTGCCCAAGTTGCTGAGCCAGAATCGGCTATTTTTATTAAATATGTGCTTTTGACAGGATTGGTGGTTGGGATACTTCAATTGTTGTTAGGGTTAGCCCGAATGGGGTTTTGGATAAGATTTTTATCAAGACCTGTGATTTTAGGTTTTACCTCCGCTGCCGCCATTATCATTGCTACGAGCCAGTTTAAATATTTATTTGGCTTTTCTATCCCAAGATTCCCTTCGCTATTTGGTTCTTGGAATTATATTTATCAAAACTTCGACCAATTTCATTTAATTACTTTCCTGATATGTATTTCAGGAATTGGTATTATTTATTTTTTCAAAAAAATACACAAAGCCATTCCCGGTGGACTAATCGCTGCTATTATCGCCATACTTTGTGTGGTCTTCCTTAACCTCGAATCTAATGGCGTAGCTATTGTAGGCGAATTACCAAAAGGTTTGCCTAGCTTTCAATCCCTTCAGTTTACATGGACAGATATAGAAGTTGTACTACCTACCTCCATATTACTTGCTTTTTTGAGTATGGTAGAATCGGTAAGTATTGCCAAATTTTGGTCGATTAAAAGCAAATCCAAATATTTTGATGCTAATAAAGAATTGATTGCTTATGGGGTATCAAAAATTGCAGGCGCATTTTTCCAAGCTATTCCTGCCTCTGGTAGTAATTCTCGGTCAGCGGTCAATTTTCAGAGTGGCGCTCAGACGCAAATGTCCTCCATTATTAGTGCGCTCTTCATGGGCTTGACCCTACTCTATTTTAGCGATATATTTTATTATTTACCAAAGGCGATTTTGGCATCCATCATTCTATTGGCGGTGACAGGCTTGTTTAGTTATAGTGAAATACGCAGCCTTTGGTATGCTCATAAACCTGATTTTTGGATAGCTATCACCACTTTTACAGCGACTATTTTACTGGGCGTAAGAGATGGGATTCTTATCGGTACTTTTTTTGCCATCTTGACTATTTTGTACCAAAATGCACGTCCACATATAGCCATCCTCGGCCAATTACCCAATTCTCAATACTATCGTAATTTAAAGCGTTTTCCGAATGCCATTGAGATACCCAATTGTTATATCGTACGTTTTGACAACGCGCTTTATTATTTCAATGTGTTGCATTTTACCGATATGCTAGAAAAATTAGTGGTAGAGGCAAACAAACCCTTAGACTGTATTATTTTAGATGCGTCCAATATTAATTCCCTCGATAGTAGTGGTCTTCGAGCTCTTGAACAATTTCAAATTTTTCTCGAAAACCAAAAAATAAAATTATATCTATGTAGCCTAATCGGCCCTGTACGAGATAGTCTAAATTTAAATGGACTTTTAGAAAAATTAGGTACAGATAAACAGTTTCTAACGGTTCACGATGCCGTTATTCATCATCAAGACGAGACCAAAAACTATCAATGGACAAAGGAAGTTACCCAAGCGAATTTGGGATAATTTTGAAATTGGTGTACATCACAAATCGTAAATCGCAATCATTTTATGGTACTGGCTTCGGCAGGTTAGGGAAAACGAAGAAAATAACTCCGATTTTATCGGAGCAGGCTCTACGAAAAAAAAAATACAGCCTGCTCCAAAACTTCGGAGACCTAGAGCAAATCAAGTAAAGAAACCGTTTTATCCGTTGCCCTCCTGGCCGCAAGCGGTTTGCCCTTACGGGTTCATGGGTTCCACTCCCACCTGCTTTGCAGTTCTCTTCACTAAAACAGTCCTCGAGGACTCTTTTAGCTCGTTCATCCTCCTAGTAGGACCAAGTAGGCTATTTTTTGCAAAATCCCTTATTTCTCTAACAAAATTCGTTTAAGTTGCTTAATCTCCATTTCACCGACATTAAGTGTAGTAGCTAAATAGTTTTCAACCGTTTCATAATCCGTTTCGATGGCATCCAATGCACCCGCTAAATAACTTTCTTTTGCTTGAAAAATAGATTTAATATTATCCGTATCAATATCCAGTTTTTGAGAAAGTCTATCCAAATGTCCTTGTGCAAATTCAGCCATATATTGATTCGTTAATAGATAATCTTCAATGATGGTTTTTCTATCAACTCCCAAGGCAGAAAGCAGTAAAAAAGTAGCAAATCCTGTCCTATCTTTCCCTGCCGTACAATGATACATCAATGGATAATTGTCCTCGTTTAACAAAATTTCAAAAAAGGCTTTGTATCGATGAACTTCCATTTTCACATAACTTCGATTGGCATTGTATAAATAATGCTTCTTCTCTGCTCCTAAATTATCTACTTTTAACCAATCTAATTTATCCACTCTCCCCTCTCCTATTGGTAAGGGAAATCGGTTTAGTGTTGCTAAATTATGCCAGTGGTCAGGCTCATTTGTTTGCTCTGCTATTGTTCTAAAATCACAGATAGATTGCAGCTTTAAGGCTTTCATTTTAGGAATTTCGGAGCTATCAAACTCGCCTAATAAACCTGCTCGAAATATTTTTCTCCATTTGATAGAAATTCCGTCTTTTGTGCGATAGCCTCCTAAGTCTCGAAGATTGTGAATACCTTTGATGTCTATATGTCTTTTCATGTTTTTTATTTGGATTTTTAACACTTTTTACAAAAAGTAGCTTAGACCTCTGGTCTGATTAGGTTTATTTTAAGTCTACTCAGACCAGAGGTCTAAGCTACTTTTGAATACAAGACAATAATTACACGCTATGTTCCCCCAACCAATCAACATATTCTTGAATGGCACTTTCCAACGTATAACTCGATTCCCAACCAAAGTCTTCTGACATCCGATTACAATTAAATCCAACTTCTATTTCCATATCATTTAAAGCTTCAAGGGGAATATTTAAGTCTTTAGTTTCAGTTGAATTGGATTTTAGCACTGCTTGGTATTGTTGGCGTGGACTATTGGTGAATCCACTATGCAAATTATATATCTTTCTTGGTAAATTAGGTGCTTCCAATACCGTCTTAAAAGCGGAAGCCGTATCTTTTATATAAAGCGGTCGCAGGACACCAAATATATTCCAAAGAACTGGAACAGGTGCATTCATGTATCCTGTTTGGCTAGCTAAATCCGTTACCTTTCCCGCTGCTACGTGACAGGCAATGGATATAGGATTGCCCGCATAGCGATACCTCGGACCAAATTGCATAGGCAATCTCAATATCACCACTTCCAATTCGTGTTGCCGTTCCGTTGACGCTGGACCAGAGGTAGCTTCACCCATTGGAAGTGCATAATCCAAAAATATTTGTTCTACAATCCGTTTGATGCGAATCTCAAATTTTGCCAATTGGAGCGGCGTTTTCTCCGTAAATTCTATTAGAGAAGGGAAGTTCATCTCTTCGGAAAATGGGGGCTCAGTTCCACCATATACCGTATGGTTTGTCCAAATGTATTGGAGGGCAGCCAAAAAATATAGCATAGTAGCAAGTACAAAATATTTTTCATAGGCATTTAATCTTAAAGATACATTACTTTTCTAACGTATCAGCTAAATGTGCTAAAATTTGTTGGTCGTTTTTTAGCAACGGATTAATTTTTCTCCTACTGTCAGATATCAGTTAACCATTGGGAAAGAGTTTATCAAAAATAACATTTCTTAGTAGTAAGATAAAAATAAATTCAGATTCTCTTGAGTCAAAAAATTAAGATAAGTCACTTAAAATGAACCGTTTAGTTATCTTAATTATTTTGACAGATTCTGAATTTATTTTTATCGCGTTCCTTAGCTTCAAAGGTAGGGCGTTTTCTTTTCAAGAATAAAGTAGGACAAAGTTGAGAAAATGAAGATTTTAAAATTGGAAGACTTTAATTGATTAACAATTAAATCAGGGTAAAAAAATTTATACAGTAGAATATTAAATTTCGCAGGGCTAAAATCTGCCCCCCAAACCTACCCCCAAAAGAAAAAACCCTTGATAATACAATGATTATCAAGGGTTTAATTCTA
>CAYMSC010000025.1:0-28937 GCA_964392805.1 uncultured Saprospiraceae bacterium | reverse complement strand
CGTCGGTACATTCTTTCTACAAATAATTAACTATCCTTTTTCTTTTTAATCTCCTGTAATAACTCATCTAATTCCGCCGCCTCTATATTTTCCTTATCCACAAAATATGATAATAACTGCTTCGGCGAGCCTCCAAAATAATTATCGACTAAATTTTTAAAAGAAGATTGTCGATAGTCCTCTTTTTTTACTTTTGGGAAATAACGATGATTTCTACCAAAAGACTCATGGTCAATAAAACCTGCTGTTTCCAATTTTTTGACAATAGAAGCAGTTGTTGTAATGGGGGGACGAGGTTCCCTTAAGGCTTCCCAAATATCCTTCATAAAGGCATTTTCTAAACGCCAAAGGATTTGCATGATTTGCTCTTCTTTTGTGCTTAATCTTTTCATAATACAAATATAGTAACGAATTTTTAGTTATGCAACTATTTTTTCGTTTTATAACGAAATTTTCGTTTTAAAATACGCTATTTGAAGAAATTAATTAAAATGAAGGGACTTTTTCTAATTTTGTAGTATTGTAAATGAAAACTCCATAAAAAACCTTCAAGCCCTTAATGACTTGGAGGTTTTTTAATTCCATCAAAGTATTGGAGAACTTATACATTTTATTTAAGTTTGGCATCTTGTTAAAGTACTGACAAATTCATTTGCCTGCTGATGCTTATTCTCAACAAATAAACCTGTCGGAACGATTCAAAATGACTAAACCTTAAACATGATAAAAATTACTGATTTTCCGACTAAGCCACCAGAAAATTCAACTAAAGGGGACTTTAAAAAGCCCATGAAAAAGATGTTAGAAAAGTTGGCCGATTTGCAATACTTAATGCAAGCCGAAGGAAAGTATAGTTTA
Organism: uncultured Saprospiraceae bacterium; assembly: GCA_964392805.1. Classification (GTDB taxonomy): domain Bacteria; phylum Bacteroidota; class Bacteroidia; order Chitinophagales; family Saprospiraceae; genus JAFMDF01. The sequence continues at coordinate 28,079 of CAYMSC010000025.1, read as the reverse complement.
CTAATTATTTTACAAGGAATGGATGCGAGTGGAAAAGATGGGATTACTAAAAAAGTAATTGGTGCTTGTACGCCCGGTGGGGTTAATGTCTATTCCTTTAAAAAACCTACGGACGAAGAATTTGCCCATGATTTTTTGTGGAGGGTTCATAAATTAGTCCCTAAAAAAGGGATGATTGCGGTATTCAATCGCTCTCATTATGAGGATGTGCTGATTCAGCGAGTGCATGGTTGGATAAGTGAGGAACATGCCGAAAAAAGAATTACTGCTATTAATGCTTTTGAAGATTTATTGGCTTTTGATAATAATACCATCGTGCTTAAATTCTTTTTGAATATTTCCAAAGAACAGCAGGTCATCGAATTGCAACAAAGAATTGATGAAAAAGAAAAGCAATGGAAGCACAACGACGGAGATTGGAAAGAACGAGAACATTGGGATAAATATATGCGCTGTTATGAGGAAATTTTGAATAATTCGACGACCCCTTGGCATGCTATTCCAATGGATGAACGATGGTATGGTCAGTATTTAATTGCTGAAAAAATAGTCACTACTTTGGAAGGATTGGATATGCAATTTCCTGAACTAGAAAAAGAGAAATAGTTTCTACGCTTACTTTTACATCAAAACAATAACGAAAATGAATTTATTCAATCCACTCGGTTTTGCCAGAAATGGTATTTTGACCGATTTATCTTTATTACTTTTAAGAATCACCTTTGGTGGTTTAATGCTTGTGAATCATGGTTTAGGTAAACTAGACAAACTGATGGCAGGCGGAGAAATAAAGTTTGCAAGTGTCATGGGAATGGACCCAGAAATGTCCCTAAGTCTAGCTGTTTTCGCAGAAGTATTGTGTGCTGGAATGGTCGCTCTGGGACTATTAACAAGGATGGCGGTGGTGCCATTAATTATCACTATGTTAGTAGCCGCATTTGTTATTCATGGTGATGATCCATTTAAAAAGATGGAAAGTGCCTTGCTTTACTTAATACCTTTTATCGTCATTTTTTGGCAAGGTGCAGGAAAATTTTCCATTGATGAATTTATTAGTTAATACCAGTTTTCAGTAAGCAGTAGGCAGTAGGCAATAGGCAGTAGGCAATAGGCAGTTCAAACTTGCTAACTGCCAATTGCTAACTGCCAACTGCCTACTGCCAACCGTAAACTGCCAACTGAATTAAATGTCTTTTCCAAAATTAGGAATTTTAGGAGGTGGTCAATTGGGCAAAATGCTTTGCCAAGCTGCTAGTTGTTGGGAATTGCCGATTTACGCTTTAGATACTTCTATCGAATTTCCTGCGGGTCCTTATTGCAAAGGATTTCAAGAGGGAAGTTTTAAAAATTATGAAGATGTAGTTGGTTTTGGTCGACAAATGGATGTTTTGACCATTGAGATTGAGCATGTAAATACCGATGCTTTGCGGCTATTACAGGCGGAAGGGAAAACGGTACACCCTGACCCAAATGCTTTGGATATTATTAAAGATAAGGGTTTACAAAAGCAGTTTTACGCAAAGCATCAAATCCCTACTGCTCCATTTGAATTATATACAGACAAAACGGCCGTTTTAAATGCTTTGAAAAAGAAGACCTTAACGATTCCTTTTGTGCAAAAGTCTAGAACGGCAGGCTATGATGGAAAAGGGGTAGCGGTCATTCAAAAGGAGGCAGATTTAACGACGAAACTCTTAGATGGGCCTTGCATGATTGAAGATTTAGTGGAGATGGATAAGGAGATTGCCGTGGTTGTCGCTCGAAATAAACGTGGAGAAATCCAAACATTCGACCCTGTGGAAATGGAATTTAACCCCATTGCCAATTTAGTAGAATTTTTAATTTGTCCTTCTACCATTACAGCGGCACAAGCACAAACCTGTACGGATTTAGCTAAAAAGATTATTGCAGCCTACGATATTTGTGGTTTATTGGCAGTAGAATTTTTTCTCGACACAAAGGGAAATATCTTAGTCAACGAAGTTGCCCCAAGACCACATAATAGTGGACATCATACCATAGATAGTGCCGTAACTTCTCAATATGAACAGCATCTAAGAGGCGTTTTAAATATGCCTTTGGGAAGTACTAAATTGACGAGTCCTTCTGTCATGGTCAATCTTTTAGGTGCAGATGGCTATAAAGGAAATGCCCATTATGAAGGATTAAATGAATGTTTAGCTATAGAAGGCGTCAAGATTCATCTTTACGGAAAAGCCATGACTAAACCATTCAGAAAAATGGGGCATGCGACTATCATTGCTGATACCATCGAAGCCGCTAAAGAAAAAGCTAGAAAAGTACAAGCAACTTTAATTATAAAAACAAAGGAGAGCTAAAGGTATAAGGGTACAAAGGTATAAGGGTGTAGAGGTATAAAGGTGCAAAGGTTTACCTAGATTCTACACCTCTACACCTCTACACCTCTACACCTCTAAACCTTTCATAAAAAATGAGCCAAGCAAAAATAGCGATTATTATGGGGTCAGATTCTGACCTGCCCATTATGCGTCAAGCAGCAGATGTGTTAAAAGAATTAGAATTGCCATTTAATCTTACCATTATTTCAGCGCATCGAACGCCTGAACGGATGTTTGATTTTGCTAAGAAAGCCCACAAAAAGGGAATTAAAGTGATTATCGCAGGGGCAGGAGGGGCTGCCCATTTGCCCGGTATGGTGGCTTCTTTGTCTCCATTACCAGTAATTGGGGTGCCTATAAAGTCCTCTAATTCAATTGATGGATGGGATTCTGTTTTGTCTATTTTGCAGATGCCGAATGGGGTGCCAGTGGCTACGGTAGCTTTAAATGCAGCAAAAAATGCAGGTATTTTAGCGGCTCAGATTTTGGGTGCTGGAAATAAAACGATTCAAAATCGTTTGGTTATCTATAAGCGACAAATGGCAGAAGGAGTCGCTGTGAAATATGAGAAGTTAGAGGCTTTTGGGTATGAGAAATATAAGAAGTAAAAGGTATAAAAAAGCAGTCAATGAATACACATTGACTGCTTTTTTAGTTTGAAAACGTCCTTTTAGCCGTTTCTTATCTACTCAAGACCACTCGCTTCACTTCCACACCACTCGTACGTTTTAACATAACTAAATAAGTCCCATCCGCTTGATTAGCCAAGTTGATTTGTAAATAATTGTTAGTTACATTTTTCCATTCCTGTACTAATTGACCAGTGAAATTATATAAAGAAATTTGTAAGGCTTCTTGATTGGTATTCGTGAAATTTAAATCAACTAATCCTTTTGATGGATTTGGATAAACACTAAATGCAGTAATAGGAAGCAAGGAAATATTATTAATAGTCAAAGTGACCTCACCAATTCCTAAATCTTTGCTATACGATTCTGAGTTTAAAAAGCTATTTGCTAATGCGAGTTTATCTATTAAATTACCAGAAGTCTTGGCTCTAAAGCGTAGTTTAAAGAGGGTAGTAGATTTATCACTCATTTCCACTTCTGGACTCACCCAACTCATTTGTATTTTACCTTGTTCTAAATACTTAACACCAATATTATTTTGATTAAAACCTGTTAATGCTACTGGTTCAATATCGACTAGGGCTAAATTATTTTTGTCAAAATCTAATTCTAGTTGGAAACCTACCAGGGTATTTAAGTCTTTTGCCTGAACAGGAATTTCTACAATATCATCAGCCTCATAGTTTTTATTAGCTATTTCTAAATGAAGTGCTGGACTTGTTCTAGGAGAAGACACTAAGCCAGCAGTTGGCGTAGTGAAGGAAACATCTGCTATCTTGATTGCTACAAAATCTTGATTGCTAATATTCTGATTCAAATTAGCTACGGTAATAGATTCGGGGAACGCTTCCGCTAGAGGATTTGTAGGATCAATAAACTGGTAAGCGGCTGGCACAAATCGATAAGCCATGTTACCAGGGAAATTATCATTCAAATTTAGAATAGCTCGCTGAATTAGTACTAAGTCAAAAACGGTAATTGCACCAGATTGATTAATATCAGCAGCGATTATTTTATAAGGAGAATCTAAAGCAGCTAAACCTAGAATATGTCTATTAATTAAAACAATATCAAAAGTAGAGACATTTTCCAATAATGGCGTATTTAGAGAAGGAGTAATTTCATAATCATTCCCAATGGCAAGCTCATCTACAACATAGTCACCATCATTATTTGTACTGCTAGTATCTGTTGAATTACTCACGGCTATCTGGACACCTGAAATAGAAGCACCTGTTGCTTGCAAAATATTACCAGAAATTTGGGCAGTCGTTGGGACAATCATTTGGGTGCAGACTTCTCCGTTTTCTATATTAAAAGGAACTTCTGAAACATCATTGTCTAGTATGCCAACTACTTGACTCATTACTGGATTATCGACGATAGAAATACTTACACAAGTATCCACTTGACGATTAACCGCTAACACCAAGTTATAAATGGCTGTATTATTAGCAACACTTTGACCCAAACCACTGTCATCAAACCAAACGTTCGTGATAGTATGGTCATCTACTTGGAAAAAATTATCGACGCCTAGTCCTGCAAGATTGGGATTTGTCACTCCAAGAAATCGAGCATTCGTAGTATCTTGAATGGAAATGGTCTTCTGGTAAGAGACGATATTAACAAAATTGTTGACGGTAATCGGTACCAATACCGTATCACTCGAAATCCCATTCAAACCATTAATGGTAAAGGTTATTGGTCCAGTAACACCAATGGACAAAGTTTGACAAGTAGTAGCCGTGCCGCATTCATTGGTAATAGATAAACAAATTTCAAAAGCACCCGCATCTACATAGGTAACAGATGGATTTATTTCGGTGGAGGTAGTCCCATCACCAAATGTCCAATTATAAGTAGCAGTGGTATCAATAATATTACTAGTGAGGCTTACTGTTAGGTCATCTATTGCTGTCGTGAATTCAGCGGATAATTCGCCTGCAAAGGTATTTTCTACTATAACTTCATCGTTAATGGAACAACCCAAACTATCTGTTATACTCACAGTAAAAGTGCCTGCATTCAAATCCAAATAAACCCCATTATCCGTAGTATCAGTGCCAATCACATAGGTATAAGGCGCGAAACCACCTGTTGCGACTAAACTTAATTGACCATCTCCTGTATTGGGACAGGTTTCAGAAACTATTTTGCTGTCTTCACTACTCAATGAAATCTGAGATTCACTAGTAATGGTTGTAGTAGCAGTAGTAGATGTACCAACAGCATCAGTAACAGTTAAAGAATAAACACCATCTATTAGCCCTTGTAGGCTTTCTCCAGAAAGCGTCGTATCACTCCATACTAAGGTGAAAGGTGCAGTACCACCAACTATTTCTACATTTATAGTACCATTGCTTTCGCCTAAACAGCTATTATTGCTAGTTACTAAATTGGCGAAAAAACTACTATCTGCGAAAATTTGGATACTATCCATAGCCGTACAGCCAATCGAATCAGTAGCCATAACCGTATAATTTCCAGCAGGTAAATTGCTTATTTCACTAGTACTATCCCCAGTACTCCAAATATATGAAATTGGTCCAATTCCCCCAATTAAAGTAGAGGATGCTGTACCTTCTGTACCATTAAGAACAGTTTCTGTAGTAAAGGTAAATAAATCAACGTTCTCACAAGGTGCGTCACAATCTTCTGTTATCAGTCTACTCAAAGAAAGATTATCAAAATAAGTATCATTAGTGCCACCACTGTTTCTTCTAGCTAGTAAATTGATAATAGCTACCCTTGCTCCTATAGGTAAGCGGATGGTATCACTAATTAAAAGCCAATCATCTACATTCGTTAATAAACCCGAATCGAATCTGGCTAGGGTAGAATCATTTCCATTTCTATATTCAATAATGATTTGCCCTGCATCAACTAGGTCTTCGTCAGAAGAACGAGCATAGCCACTAAAAACATAATCAGCCAACCCTTGGTCAATTACCATAGAATCCATACTTAAATTAACAATTTGACTTATTTGTCCTGTTTCACTATTTAACGGAAAGAAATAAGCAGCGCCATCTTGCGGTTCAGGGTCCATTGACCGTGTAGTCCATATACCTTGGATTAATTGCCATCCACCTGAACTTAAATCAGACTCTGCGCTGGGATTAATGATTAAATTAGCCCCTCCAGTTGTAGTATTACATTCACAAAAACAATCTGCATCAGCGCAGTCAATTAATCCGTCCATATCATTATCAATACCATCTCCACAGCCTCCATCACTACTATTCTCTCCACTTTGGAAAAATGTCCTATCAATAGGAGGCAAAACATTTTCTGTTTCCTCCGTTGTTAAGGCATTATTAATTTTGAGCTCAATGGTTTGCACGCCAATTTGTCCTTCTTCTTTACTGTAAAATTGTGCAGGGTAATCCGTTTCTTTTAAGATAGACAATACATTAGATAGATTTCCATCTGCTAATGCTTTAAATGCTAAGTGGAATTGCCCTTTTCCCGTAGACCGCAAAGTCATTTGTTGTTGATTGAGCCAAAGCAGTTTTAATCGCCCGCTTGCTAAGTTTTTAATTCCTAAATTACTTTCGTTGAGATTTAAAGGATTTCCTTTGCTCGCCTCGACAAAGACTATTTTATTAGGGTCAAAGCCAATTTCAAATTGAAAACCTAAACCATTATTAGGTGGTGTTAAGTTAAATGGAATCCTAATTAATTCACCTGCCTTGAAAGATTGGTCTTCTATTTCAAGCTCCATTGATTTTGGAGAAAAACGGGTGTTTTCAGCGTTAGCATCACCAATAACATCTCCTATTTTTATTGCAACAAAATCAATGTTTGTTGTATCTATTTCTAGTCTATTTATGTCGATACTTTCTGGAAAATCTTCTGCTAAAGGGTTACTTGGATTGATAAAGGTATAGTTGGCAGGAACAAATCTCCATGGTTGGTTATTTGGAAAAACGTTAGTTTGGCCTAATATTAATCTTTGTAAATGTGCTAAGTCTAAGCTACTAACACTCCCTGAATTATCTATATCAGCAGCAATAATTCTGAAAGGAGAATCAAGTGGAGCTTGAGTCAAAATATGTTGTAGAATGCGGACTAAATCAAAAGCAGTTACGCCATTCAATATATCATTAGATTTAGAAGGAGTAATATTGAAAGTAGCACCACCTGCTAATCCTGGTACCGCATAATTTCCATTTGCGGAGGTCATAGAAGTTGTATCGCCATTGGTGGTAATGATAACACCTTCAATTGCAGTAGTTTCTTCCCGACTGATATTCCCTGCAATAGAAACCGTTTGAGCCACACAAAATTCTGCGGAAGTAATACTAAATGGTGCGGAAACTAATTGACCATTAAAATCTTTTGTGAATTGTAAGGTAGTTTCTGTATTGGTTGCTATGATGTTAGAGCATTCATCAGTTGCACCTGTTAATAAGACATCAATTACAAAAATTTGCGTACCTAAAGGTATATTTACTAACTCACTATTATCAGGTATTTGCCAATCTATGTTGACAAGTTTCTGTTGAAAATCAATATTTTGTTGGCTTAAACTTGGTATGTTTAAGTCTCTTACTCCTTGTATAATACCTATGTCAGGATTGCTTAATTCAAAAGTCCCAGCTATGCCTGCGACTCCGTCAAAACCACCAACGGTTACAGGAATACTAATTATTTGCCCTGATAATGCACTAGTATCTCTACCAAAAAATAAATCGACTCCTGCAACAGGAATTGGTTCAATTCTGACCATTTGAAAAATAGAGTCTGTCGCACAATTATTTGAAACTACTAAATTGACCTCATAATTACCAGTATCTGGATATTCATGAACTGGATTAGCTTCCATAGAAGTCGTACCATCTCCAAATCTCCATAAATATTCAATGGGTTCATTTGTACTTGAATCTGTAAAGGTGGCAATTAAGCCTAAAGTTTCTACGCCAAAAATTGGACTTGGAGGATTAGGAGATAAAGCTTCTATGATAAATATGGTATCTGCACGACATCCATTACCGTCTAAAACGCCAATCCTTTTTTCACCATCAGAAATACCATTTATTATAGGGTCTGGAGAAACTCCAAAGCCAAATTCATAAAGTGCATTACCGACGATACCAACCGCATTAATTATAATACGTCCATTACTCGAAGTTGGACAACCTGGAGGTGTGATTTCTAAATTAAATCGAATAGGGTCAGGTTGTGTAATTGTAATGCTTGCCCTACCTCTTTTGCCTAAAGCATCTGTTACCGTCACCGAATGTTGTCCTTCAAGTAATGAATTTACAGTTGCCGTAGTGTCACCTGTACTCCATAAATATCTAAATGGGATTGTCCCTGTATTTGGAGCAGCAGTACCACGTCCGTTTGTATCTCCATTACATCTCAGGTTTTCAATTCTATCAATGATTGACACTTCCAACTCAAAGAAACCTATGTCGACACTACCAATCCCTGTACAACCGTTAACATCCGTAGCTATCACTTCGTGGATATTTGGACTTAAATTAGTAACTGTATCACCGACGGCACCATTGTCCCAGTTAAAAGTATAGGGAGCTAAACCACCTGAAGCTACTACCGTAGCAACACCATCAGCTATGCTTTCACCTGATGCAAGATTTAGTTCAGTGACAGTAAGGTCAATATTTGTTGTCTGTGATATTACTACACTATCTACAAGTTGACATCCAGCGGCATCACTAACTGTTACTGTATAGATTCCTGGATTGAGATTTGGTAAAGTAGGGAATGAATCTCCCGTACTCCAATTAATAGAAAAAGGGCTAGTTCCGCCAGAAGCAATTACATCAGCAATTCCATCTTCCGTACCATCACAAGTGGCTGCTTGAGTCTCAGCAGTAGAGACAATTAAATCAGGAGGACTTGCTAAAATGGCACTATCTACATGTATACAACCTTCAGAATCCATTACAGTTAAAATATAAGTGCCTGCTACTAATTGACCGATAGCATTTGTCGTTTCCCCTGTATTCCAATTAAAACTGAAATCACCAGAACCACCTACAACATTAGCAATAATGGCTCCTGTACCATTGGTATCCATACATTCTGGCTGAATAGTAGTAAGGATGGTTCTAATGGTATCTGCGGGATTCAAGGTAACGCCCACCATACCGAAACAACCAGTTGTATCTGTAATCGTTACTTCATAATCTCCTGGACCTAAATTAGAAATACTAGCCGTTGTATCATTGGTATTCCAAAGGAAGGTTAAACCAAGATTGGACCCTCTGCCAATTACAGCAGCATTAATGCTACCATCGTCAATAGCCGCACAATTGATATTATTTCCAGATATATTGATTTGTAAACTACTATCGGCAGTAACTTCAATGCTTTCCGTAGCGATACAACCTGTACCATCAGAAATGGTAGCAGTATACGTTCCAATACCAATTCCAGTTATCGTTTGTGTGGTAGCACCTGTACTCCAACTAATAGTTAAGCCATCAACATTTTCTCCCTGATTGATGGTAGCAGTTCCGTCCAATATTCCAGCACAAGAAACAGCAGTTTGAGATAAAGAGGCAGAAATAGAATTAAGCGCTAATACACTTATGGCACTAGTTCCTATACAACCTTCGGAATCTGTTGCGGTAACCGTATAAGTACCTGCTGGGAGGTTTGTAAGATTAGGTACAGTATCATTGGTATTCCAGATATAAGTGCCACCTAAAATTTCGGCTGTATTATTGACGGATACAGCACCATCTGCTAAACCTTGACAGCTTACATCCGTTCTAGTTAAATCCACCACCACTGATCGTCGATTTCCTACAACGACCGTTCCTTCTTGACTACAACCTATACTATCTGTTACCACATAACTATATTCTCCAGCAGCTAAACCGCTAATCGTTTGAGTAGAATCGCCTGTACTCCATACGATATTTAAACCATCTACGCCTATGGAATCATTGAGGGTAATACTTCCATCATTTATGCCCATACAACTGGCATTAGTTATGCTTTCTGCTATGGTGAAATTAGTACCTATTTCAACAATTGGAGCACCAAAAACAGTACAACCAAAAGTATCTGTTACTAAAAAAGTATAATTGCCCGGCGCTAATCCCTCTATAACTTGGGTAGATTCTCCCGTACTCCAAGCAATTCCTAAACTAGAAAGGTCTTGACCTCGATTTAGAGAGACGGTACCATCATTTACGCCATCACAAGAGGTATTTTCTACCATAAATCCAATTACTAGATTTCTGGTTATCCCAATGTTAAATGAATCTATTGCTACACATCCAATAGCATCTGTAACGGTAACAGCGTAAACATTTGGAATAACGTTGGCTAATAATTGGGTAGAATCTCCATTACTCCAATTAAAAGTATAACCCGTAACATCCGATGATTCATTCAGCAGAATACTACCATTTTCTGCCACATCACAAGTACCATTTGTGACTTCACCCGTTAGAACTAACTCAGTGGTATTGGCTACTTCAAAAGTGGCTGTGGCAACACAACCAACAGAATCAGCTATTGCCACAGAATAAGTACCAGCGGTTAAATTATTAATAGACTGTGTTTCTGCTCCTGTACTCCAGCCAAATTGAAAACCCGTTACATCCAAAGAATCATTAACAGAAATAGAACCATTATTGACCCCTGCACAACTGGCATCGGTAATATTAGCTATTAAAGGTACTTGTCTTTCTATTCCAATATCTATAGAATCTCCATTTAAGCAGCCTTCTGGACTAGTAGCCAAGACAAAATAAGTAGCAGGTGGCAAATCCGTTAGCGTATTGGTTGTATCACCTGTATTCCATATATAACTATAGCCACTTAAGTTGAGGGTGTCGTTTGCTGATACAGTACCGTTGTTCATTCCTATACACGTAGCGTCTGTACCTGCTAGTTCTAGTATTGCTCGAGTACTATTAGTGAGCGTGAAATTTTCTATTGTCGTGCAATCCAATGTATCAGTAATGGTGACGGTATAAATACCACTTACTAAATTTGATAAGGCATTTATAGTGTCTCCTGTATGCCAATTATAGGAATAATTAGCAGTATCACTAATAGTGATACCCCCATTTGGAACACCAATACAAAGAGGGGCTACCGTCTGCACATCAAAAGCAAAGGGCGGCTTATCTTCAATAATGATTGAATCTACTAAGGTACATCCGTCTAAATTAGTAACAGATACAAAATGTTTCCCTGCACTTAAACCCGTTCCCGTTGCTCCTCTTGAATCATTATCCCATAAAAAAGCAAATGGACCAGGCGCGCCACTTATTTCGATTCTTGCGGTAGCATCTGCTTCCCCAACGCAAGTTGGAAAAGTAAGTTGAAAAACAGTATCTGTTAATCCGCAGGTAGTATCTGGCAAGATTAATTCGTTGCTAGATACCTTAGTTTTTTCCAAATTAATGGGAAGACTATTTCCCAAAAGAGGAACCACAGATATACTTGATATTACAAAAAAATAAATTTGAAAATATAATTTGGATATTCTCATAGAAAATGGAATTAGTTTTTTCAAAACTGATGATTTATTAAAATGAATAGCTAAATATGTTAAGTACTTAGCACTTCATAAAATAAAATTGACAAGCGTTTTAAAATGCTTGTTGTAATCTTATAAATGCAATAAATAATAATATAAAGTATATTAAAAAAAATTATAAATCATTAAATGAATTTCCTTCAAAAAGCGATTTATTTTATTTTTTAATTTCTGTATAATAAACTGTCGAGCTTATTAGCTATTCAATTTATTCCAAAGATGTGATGGTAAAAGATGACCTTCTGGTAAAAGATGTCGATGTGGTAAAGTAAACGTAGGTGTAAAAGGGGTGTAAAATAGGCCCATATTTTATTCTTTTAAACGGTTTCTGAGAAAATGCTATTATTGGTTCAAAACATAAATCCTTGACAGATTAAATCGGCGTCTTACCTAACGAATAAATATACTCGATTAAATTATCAATGACTTATGACTTGAACCACTATGTATGAAAAATTAGCAAGTATTATTACCAATTTATCATCAAAAAGGAAAGTAGATAAGACTAGGATTTGAGAAAAGAAGCTACAAAATGTTGATAGTCAGAACCTTGAAGTTTTTTTGTCAAAAGCTATTCTTTTTCTAGGGTTATCCTTAACAAATTTGAGCAAAAACTAGGAAGGATGCTTTCTTTTTTGATTTTAATAAGTCAAGTAATTAGCAAAACCCAATTTTAATATAATTTGTCATTTTAACTTACGTTGTAAGCGATTTAAGGTTACAAGGCATATTAAAAAAGCTAAGAAATCGTAAAGTGCTCATTTCTAGGTCTAAAAGAGATGTTTTAGTGCAAGGAAGAATTTGTGCATACTCTAGAGCTTCCAGAGCTATTTAGGTAAGTCCTCATTGTACCGACGAATTCATTCGACCTTTTTTGCAGAAGTATTGAATCCGTCGGTGCAGTAATACCAACTGCTAGGAACAATTAGAAATAGTTATTTCAATTCATTGTATCAATTACCAACAATCCTTCTTTATTTTTTTCCAATTGCCCAATTAACCGACCCTCTTTATTCCAAGCTGCTGATAATCCCTTAGCTTCAAAATTGTCGCAGTAGCCAATATTATTGCACATTAAAACCCACATTTTCTTATTTTTGGCAACCTCACCCAATCTATCATAAGCCTTTTTTACCCCCTTTTCAGATTTAGCTACACTTGCTAGATAAATGGTAGCTCCATCTTTACCTGCTTTTTTTGCATGGTCGTCTACAAATATTTCATAACAAATAGCTAAGGAGATGGAAGTGTTTTTAATGAAATTAGACGCATTTTGACCCGCTATAAAAAAAGGTTCTTCATCTGGATGTAAATATTTTTTGGAATAAACTTGTCTATTTTGATGAGGAGAAAAAATTAATAAGGAAATACAAATACCCTTATTTTTGAGAATGGGCATTCCGACACCAATTATGATATTTTTTTGATTACTAATTTCTTGAAAAACATCAAATTGTGTGTCAACGCTAGCACAAGCTAATTCTGCTGCTAATTCAGGCTCATAGCCAGTTATGGATAATTCTGGAAAAAGCACTAAATCTGCTTTTTGAGCAATTGCCTGTTCAATAAATTGAAGATGATTTTGAATGTTTTGGTCGATATTTCCTTTAATCGTTCGAATTTGAGCGAGTGCTATTTTCATAAACCAAATGATTGATTAATAATTTTATGGACCTAGATTTATTCCCTATATTAGCCCAATATTAAATAAAATCAAAAAAGATGATAAAACTAATTTACAAATTTATTTTATTTTTCTTGTTAGTTGCTTTAGCTGTACCTGCTATTGCGCAAAAGAAAAAAAATAAAAAACAAACACTTAACATCACCAATATGATGGTGAATGCAGAAGCCTACGAAGGCCTAAAATTTCGAAATATTGGCCCTTTTCGTGGCGGTAGAAGTGTGGCAGTAACAGGGGTGAAAGGCAATCCACTTTTATATTACATGGGTAGTACAGGTGGAGGAATTTGGAAAACAGCTGATGCTGGAGTCTCTTGGCAAAATATTTCGGATGGACAATTAAAAACGGGTTCTGTTGGTGCAATTGCAGTCGCTCCGTCTGACCATAATGTGATATATGTTGGGATGGGCGAACATCCAATTCGTGGGGTTATGACCTCCTTCGGAGATGGAATTTATAAATCAACGGATGCTGGGAAAACTTGGAATAATATTGGCCTGCCTATGACCCGACACATCGCAGCTATCCGAATCCATCCAGAAAACCCAGAGGTGGCCTATGTTGCTGCCCAAGGAGCTGCACATGGACCTACTAAAGAACGAGGAGTTTATAAAACCATTGATGGAGGAAAAACTTGGAGTAAGATATTATACGTCAATGAAGATACAGGGGCGGCTGATTTAAGTATGGACCCTACCAATCCACGTATTCTATATGCGGGTATGTGGGAACATAGAAGATTTCCTTGGACGGTAAAAAGTGGGGGAGCAGGTTCTGGTATTTATAAATCTGAAGATGGTGGAGCTACATGGAATGAATTAACTAAGGGATTGCCTGAAGAAATGGGAAAAGTGGCGGTTGATGTATCTCCTGCCAATCCAAATAGAGTATTTGCGAACATAGAATCACATCCAGAAAAAGGTGGTGTTTTTCGGTCTGACGATGGCGGAGAAACTTGGAAACAAATGTCAAAAGACCGAGTAACAGTTGCTCGTTCGTGGTATTATATTGAAATTTTTGCTGACCCGACCAACCAAGATGAAGTATATGTATTGAATGCACCTGTTTTGAAATCTAGTAATGGTGGGGCTTCTTTTAAACGTATTTCCATCGGGCATGGTGACCAACATGATATGTGGATAAATCCCGATAACCCTCAAAATATTATTGTTGGAAATGATGGGGGAGCAACGGTTACTTTCAATGGAGGAAAAACTTGGTCTACCCAACAAAACCAGCCGACTGTCCAATTTTATAGAGTAATTGCGGATAACCAATTCCCTTACAGAATTTATGGTGGACAACAAGATAATTCTACGGTAAGTATTGCTAGCAAAGCTAGAGGTGGAATCGGCTGGAAGGATTGGTATCCCGTAGCAGGAGGAGAAAGTGCATTTATTGCTTTTGACCCCGATAGCCCAACCAAAGTTTATGGTGGAACTTATCATGGTATTATGTCTGTTTGGGATGAAAAAACTAGAGCAACAAAGGACATCATGGCAAATCCAGTGATAGGCTTAGGCATGGTGCCCAAAGACATGAAATATCGGTTTAATTGGAATTCTCCAATTATGGCAGCTCCTTCTGACCCATCAGTTATGTATCATGGTGGAAATAAGGTATTGAAAACAACAAATGGTGGAATGAGTTGGGAAGAAATTAGTCCCGATTTGACTAGAAATGATAAGTCAAAACAAGGAGTCGGAGGCATCCCTTTTACTATTGAAGGCGCTGGCGGAGAAAATTATAATACCCTCAGTTATTTAGCATTGTCTACTCATAGTCCCGATGTAATCTGGGCTGGAAGTGATTGTGGTTTAGTGCATATTACCCAAGACGAAGGGAAAAATTGGACCAACGTAACGCCCAAAGCAGTTGGAGAGGGCATTATTAATGCCATCCATGTTTCTGCACATAATGCGGGAACGGCCTATATTGCAGCAACTCGATATAAGTTTAATGACTTTACGCCTTTAGCATTTGTCACGAAAGACTATGGCAAAACATGGAAGCAAATTACTTCTGGTTTCGAAAAAGACCATTTTGTTCGGGTGGTGCGAGAAGACCCTAAATACGAAGGATTACTCTACGCAGGAACGGAAGGTGGCCTATATTTTTCTAATAATAATGGTCAAAAATGGACAAAATTTGACTTAAATTTACCTGTTACTCCTATCACAGATTTGACTTTTCAAGATAACGATTTAATCATTGCGACTTCTGGTCGTGGATTTTGGATTTTAGATGACTTGGGAGCGATTCAACAATCTAAAGGAACAGCAAACGAAGATGATAAAGTTCAATTATTTTCTCCTAAACCAACTGTCAAAGCAAATTTTGGAGGTAGAAGTAGAGAAGAAAATACGGGTAAAAACCCACCGAACGGTGTATTGATTGATTATTATTTGCCAGAAGCAATGGATTCAGGGATGGTAAAGCTAGAGATTTTAGATTTAGCGGATAAAGTGGTTAGAACTTTTGATAACCAAAAGGACAAACAATTCAAAAGATATGAAGGTGGCCCAAGTCCTAAAAAAGTCTTGCCTACCAAAAAAGGCGTGAACCGATTTGCATGGGATTTCAGAAGGAATTCTATTCCAGGGGTTGCAAATGTTTTTGTAAACGGCAGTTACGGTGGTTCTTCCGTTGCACCGGGACCTTATAAGATTCGATTAACCGTAAATGAGGACATTCAAACTAAAGAAGTAATCTTGCTAAAAGACCCAAGATTAGTCGATATTTCTCAAAGAGATTTCACGGAACAGCAAGCACTTTTGACGCAGATTGACGATAATTTATTGGATATTCATCGTTCTGTAAATAATATGCGGAAGGTCAAAAAACAAATAAAAAGTTTGCAAAGCAGTTTAAAAGGTCAAGAAGGAGTAGATTCTTTAATAACAGTGGGAAAAAACTTAATTAAAAGCATTGGAGAATGGGAAAATAAATTGATTCAGCCCAATCAAAAAACTTTCCAAGATGTGATTAATTTCCCAAATCAGTTGAATGCTCATTATATGAATTTAAAAGGCAAAATTGATGCCCATGACCCAAGACCAACCGCAGGGGTCAAATTGCGACTGAAAGAATTAAATGATGAGTGGGCTAGTAATAAAGCGATTTTAGATGGTATTATTAGTAAGGAGGTAAAAGCCTATAATGATTTGTATCACAAGTTGAAATTGCCTGCTTTGGTTATTCCTAAATAAATAAAGAATGAATTAAGATTAAAATGACAATTAATAGAGCGTCAGATAAAAAAGTGATAATTGATTTAGAAATCAGAAGTCAGACCGTCCCGATTTTTCATCGGGACTGTCAGAAGTCAGATGGTTTAGAAGTAAATCATTGATTATCAAATTTTTACACTTTTAAAAATCTGACTTCTGACAGAAAAATTTAGCAGCCCATCCCTTCGGGTTCAGAATTTTCATTCTTCATGGTCTGACTTCTGGCCTCTATTAGATTATCAATTTTCTTTCTGATTTTCTAAAAATTAAAAACATTACTGACAATCAATGAGTTACAATTTTAAAATGTAAAATTATTTTTGAACCGTTCCTAAGGGAATGTTTTATGGATTAAAAATTGAAAAATCTGCTGCTCTTCTAAATCGGTTGCTAATTCTTTTTTAGCTACGGATTTAGATTAGCTACGGATTCTAGGAATGCGATAAAAACAAATTTACATTTTCGTCGAGTGATTATTAGTTAAATAACCGATTTATTTTAAGTGTTAAATTTCACAACTAGAAATGAATTAAATTGAAACCTTTGCTAAGCAAAATAGCTTCAAAGTTTTTTTGAGCCAACCCATAAGTAACTTATCGCTAATCAGCACGTCATAAACTTAAATTCTTAAGGGGTTGATAAATTGTAGCCATTACCCCCTTTCTTGACTTCTTTCTAAAAAACTCATATTCTTCTTTTTTTAACAACAAATTTACTCAATGATAAAGCATTATCTTGGAATCTTATTTTTCCTTGTTTGTCCTTTTTTTTCGACGATTCAATTAAATGCACAAGACCCTGATTATTTTGGTGGGGAAGCGGCTAAAAAATTAGATTGGACTTTGTTCTACCTAAATTCCCATTATGTAGATTCAACAGATGCCGAACGCTTAACGGAGTTGGCAATTATCCGAATGCTTCAAGAATTAGATCCATTCTCTAAGTATCAATCAAAAAAGCAATTGGACGAACAACGCAAAAGAGATGAAGGGTTTAAAAATGATGGTATTGGTATCAAATATTATTATGTCAACGATACAGCAACGGTTACTTATATTGATGAAACAGGTCCGGGAGTAGCCGCAGGTTTATTAAAAGGAGACAAGATTCTAGCTATCGATAATAAGAACGCAATTGCTACTAATTTTAAATTACTGGAAAATGCCCTTATTGCGGATAAAGGAACCAAATTTGATTTGAAGATTAGGCGTAAAAATGGAACTCCTTTCAACTTGTCTATTACGAGTATTAGTCTGTTTGCGGCAAGTGTAGACGCGGCCTATAAGATAGACGGAGACATTGGTTACATTCGATTAAATCGGTTTACCTTAAAAACGGTTGGTGAAGTAACAAAAGCCCTAAAGGAACTTAAAACACAAGGGGTAACTAATCTTATCATAGATTTAAGGGATAATTTAGGTGGAACAGTTGTGGGCGCAACTAATTTGGTGGACGAATTTTTATCTGCTGGAAGATTAATTATGGCATCGGAAGGAAAAGGAATGCCAAGAGAGGAAGTAATGTCTACGCCAAATGGTCTTTTTGAAAAAGGGAAAGTCGCTATTTTGACCAATTCAGGAACAGCATCCGCAAGTGAAATATTCACAGGGGCAATGCAAGAATGGGATAGAGCATTAGTTTTGGGAGATATTACCTACGGCAAAGGTTTAATTCAACAATCCTATTTGTTAGGGGATAGCTCAGCTGTTAGATTGACTATCGGTAGATATTTTACCCCAACTGGGAGGATGTTGCAGCGACCATTTAAGTTTGATACTACCAAAGATTGGATTTATCAAAACATAGCCAATGCACTCCATAACGATGATTTTACAAGTGGATTAAATCCATCTGCCGAGAATAAAATGGCCACTAAGTATGGGCGTACTATTTTAAAAGGACAGGGTAGTGTTATACCCGATATTTACTTGACAAAAAGGGCGGTCGTTCAACCTCAACTGAATCAATTAAATCAATTAGGAATTATCTACAAATTTGTAGTCTATCATGCAGATGTTTACAGACCCTATTATTTGTTCAATTATAAAAGTGGAAATGAATTTCGTTACAGCACCGTTGATGATCACGGGATTCAACAGAATTTTTTAGCCTTTCTTGCTGCAAATGTGGAGGATAAAGCATTAGTAAATTCAGTAATTACTGATGGAGTTTCCCCACATGTGATGACACAAATAAAGGCTTGGTTGGCACCACAGATATGGGAAATTGGCGCTTATTTTTCTGTATTAAATGAGAAGGATGAATTGGTAAATAGAGCAATTCAATCTTTTAAAGATGGTACTTTTGAAAAGGTAGGTATTCGGGATTATTAAAGCGTCAGATTAAAGATAGGACTAGCGAACGGATTTGAAATAGACAGGTGTTTATGAGCATAACTACACCATAAAATTAGCGAAATTTAAGCCATGATTACGTTTAGAAAAATGGTAAAATCAGATATAGACATCTATTTGAAATGGATTGATAAACCACATGTAAAAGAGTGGTGGGTGTCTGAACCCAATATAATTTGAAAAGTTGTCGGTTGTCAGTTCTCCATTATGAATCTAACTGACAACCGAAAACAGTTCAACATACAATCTTCCTTATTATCCCATTTCATCATATCGATACAATTCTAAGGCTTCAATCAGGCTAATCAATTTCTTTCCATAAGCTTGGTCCGTAGCATATCCTGCTGCAACTAATCCATTTGCCCAAGTTTTATAATCTGTTTCTTGTAAAAGGTGCTTATAGCGGTTTCCTTGTAAAAATTCACTATGCGCTCGGTAACTTTCCCATGCAGTTTTATAATTTTTGAAAAAATCTTTGTGAGAATCATCCGAAAAGTTACTACAATGTCCTTTTTGACATTGTTTAGAGAAACATTTGATCCCAAAATGATTATTATTTTTGGTCGCCAATGGGCTATTTCCCGCCTTACTTTCTAATAATCCTTGCGCCAAAGTAATACTAGCAGGAATACCATATTTCTCCATTTCTCCCTGTGCTACTTTAGCAAATCTACGCACGTAATTAATTTGTTCTTTTTGTGCCTTTGTCAATGGAGAATTAACTGAAGAAAGGCTAGCAGTAGTTACTGGTAAATTTTTAGTTGGTTTGTTGTTAGGTTGCGTCTTTTTTGTTGGCGATGAACTATTGTTCAAACTAAGTTCTAGGGTAATATTCTTTGCGACAAGTAAATAAATCAATAAACTGGATAGAAAAATACTTGTCCAATTGCTTTGTAACCAGTTGATAATGAAGGCAATAGTGCGCTTGGTTTCTAGAATAGATGGTAGTTTTAAAGATAGCATGGGTCAACGTTTTGGTGGATTAAAAAATAGGGTTACTAAGTATTGTGATTGCACAATACCGAATTAAATTCATCAAAATGTTCTTATTCTAAAAGAGTCTTTACTTAATCTATAATAGTTAGAAAATGGGGCTATTCGAATAGTTGATTTTCATAATATAAAGATAAAATACTTTTAGGAAATATGCCAAAAAAGTTACCAACCAAAGCTGTTGAAATATGTGGATAAAAACAAATAAGAAGTGAGTTATTTTTTATATTGTAAAATTATTTATTCATAAACTATTGCCAACAATAGCTTTGGAAAGTTTTAGGCAATCAGTTAAAAAAATGATAAAAAGATTAGAAGTCAGAAGTCAGACCGTCTATTTCATAGACTGTCAGAAGTCAGATGACTTTCGTCTAAAAATCTAATAGTCAGCAATTTACAGAAGGTAAGTCTGACTTCTGACAGAAAAATGTAATTTTTCGGTCTGACTTCTGACCTCTTTTCAATATCAATTTTCAATCTGATTACCTATTGTGGTAATTTTATACTGTCACATAATAGAGATTTCTAAATTATTAACTTTTTTTTTGAAAAAATGACGACCTAAAATAAATCGGTAGAGATGGTTTTTAATTTTACATATAAAATATAAAAATGCAAGTAAAAATAATGTATTTAATTCCTTGTTAGCCAATATTTTATAACTGTTTTGGCCATGATGAATTATATTAGTATTTTTTTAAAGTTGCATTACAACACAGAAGCCTTTAAATTTGTGACACCGACTACAAATTAAACGTTTTAATAAATCTACCTTCCTCTACAAAATTATTTTTAAAAAATTTATCATGCTCCCTCAACAAACTAGCGAAACCCTCCATTTTGTGCTGTGATAATAAAACAAATACAATTACATTGAAATGAGAGTGTCTCTATTTTTCCTATGCTGTTTTATAAGTGGCATTTTATCTTGTAGTCGAGATAAGGTATATATTAATGAAACCATTGATTTACAACTAAACACCGCATTGACTAAAGCTGCTGAAAATGGAGACCCTTCTTTCTTCCTATTGCCTGAAACGGGTGATTATGCTGCTTTGCCTCAAGACCCTTCTAATCGAATTACAAATGCTAAAGTAGAATTGGGTAAATTATTATTTTTTGAAACAGGAATTGCCAATAATCCTGCTTATCCAAATGCAAAAGGGACCTATTCTTGTGCTACTTGTCATGTGCCAAGTGCAGGTTTTAGACCTGGCAATGCTCAAGGAGTAGCAGACGGTGGGCTAGGTTTTGGTCATAATGGAGAAGGACGAACTAAGCAAAATATTTATGAAGAATGGGAATTAGATGTTCAAGGTGTCCGTCCTTTAAGCGTCTTAAACGTAGCCTATGTGGAGAATACTACTTGGAACGGTAGATTTGGTAGCACGGGCGTTAATACTGGAACAGAAGAGCGATGGGAACTGGACGAAAAATTAGCCATCAATAGACAAGGGTTTGCAGCATTAGAAAGCCAAAATATTGTTGGGCTTGAAACACATCGAATGGACATCACTGAAGAAGTTTTAGATGATTTTGGTTATCGAAGTTATTTTGATGCAGCATTTGCTGGCTGGCCATTAGAGGCAAAATATTCTAAGCAAGCAGCAGCATTTGCTATTTCTGCTTATTTAAGAACCTTGGTAACGAATAAAGCACCATTTCAAGAATATCTAAAAGGAGATAAAGAAATTTTATCAGAACAAGAGAAAAAAGGGGCCATCTTATTCTTTGAAAAAGCGAAATGCTACTACTGCCATAAAAATAAGAACCTTGGAGCCAATGAATTTTACGCACTAGGGGTCAAAGATTTGCATGAAATAGCTACTTCTTTTAATACCTCTGAAGCCGACCCTAGAAATCTAGGTAGGGGAGAATATTCTGGCGAAGAAGAAGATAGGTTTAAGTTTAAAATACCTCAATTATATAATTTGGGAGACGCCCCCTTTTATTTTCACGGAAGTAGCAAAACAGATTTACACAGTGTTGTAGAATATTTTAATGAAGGGATTCCTGAGAATCCTAACGTACCCACCGATTACTTAGCTCGCCAATTTACACCCCTCAATTTGACCGACCAAGAAGTCGACGACCTTACCACTTTTTTAGAAATAAGCCTAAGAGACCCAGATTTGGCTAGATATGTGCCTGCTTCATTGCCTTCTGGAAATTGTTTTCCGAATAATGATGCAACATCGAGAGTTGAATTAGGGTGTAATTAACGAGTATTAACAATTTTATTACTTTTTTTTAAAAAATAATTACTCAGATAAAAATTTCTCATTAAGTATAATTTAAATAATAAAAATTTACTAATTACTCAGGTAACAGGTAGCTTTTTGACGCCCATCTGACACCTAATTCCTTTCTACTGAAACTCAGTTTACAAATTCTGCTTAATATGCTCCACAATCCTTAAAGACTCTGACTGGATAATTCCTAAAATACCACCTAACTTATAGTTGTCAAATCCAATAAAGTAAAGTCCTTTATTTTTACCATCAAAAATCGATTGTTTAGGCAAGTTATCTTGATTTAATAAGCCAGAGGTATCTGCTATAAAATCTTCGACATTGGCACGATAGCCTGTTGCCAAAATCACTGCATCTACTGCTAGTTTCGTTCCATTTTTAAATAGAATACCATTTGAAGTAAAAGACTGAATTTCAGGTTTTACGATGATTTTTCCTGCCTTGATTTGGTTTACTGTTCCAATGTCTACCACGGGTGTTTTCCCTGTAACTTTCAGTTGTTTAGCAGGAGATAATTTAGGGGCGTTTAAGCCATATTTTGTTAAATCTCCTAAGTATATTCCTCTAATAAAGTTACCCAACCAATCTCCAATGCCAAAAGGGATTTTTGCCAATTGAATACTAGTTAATTGCACGGGCCTCCCATTCAAATCTCTAGGCACAATGCTTACTGGTCCTCTTACCGAAATATAAGTTTCGCAATCATGCTCACTTAAATCCAATGCTAGCTCTGCTCCAGTATTCCCCATTCCAATCACTAAGACCTTTTTGCCTAAATAGGGGCTTGCATTTTTATATGCTCGGGCATGAACGATGCTCCCTTTAAAATTTTCCTGTCCTTCCCAACTTGGAATATTTGGTATCCTATTCACCCCTGTTGCAACGATTACATTTGTAGCGATATAGGTTTGACCATTTTCAGTAGTAGTTAGCCAATTATTTCCTTCTTTTTTTACCGAATTTACGGTTTGGCCATAATGAGGTTTGATATTAAAAGTAGTCGCATAGTTATCAAAATAGGCTACTAATTTTTCCCTTGGTACGTACAAAGGATACTCTTCTGGAAAGGGTAAATGTGGTAGATTAGAAAGTTGTTTGACGGTATGCAAATGCAATCGGTCATAATGATTATGCCAAGCATTGGCTACATTATTGGATTTTTCTATGATTTCAAAATCAATCCCTGCTTTTCGCAATCTTCCAGCTAAACCCAATCCTGCTGGGCCCGCACCAATAATCAAATTTGGAGTAGTTATCATCTATTATTTGTTTTTTCAATAATACTTTGGAAAGGTACGAAGTGATTTTTAGAAAACGAAATGTAGGGGGAATAGTTATAAGTGAGGAGTAGTAAACTGCAAAAAAAAGCAGGAAATTCCTGTAGCGGAAAAACCTGCTTATTGCCACTAAAGGAAATTTTGTGTTGAAATTTCCTTTAGTGGTTATATGATTAGTTGTGTGCTCATTACATACCATAAATAGCTGTGCGGCTTTCCGCCATTTTTTTAACTTCTACTGCTGTTAATGGAGCGGTATTACTTCTTGTATAACAAGGAGTTGCAACTTTAAACATATTCGCTGCGCCCATATCCATATAAGTACCTGAAATTACTGATTGGTCGTTAAACTTAAACGTCCAGTCTACGCTACCATTGACATTATTTCCATAAGGTGCTTCTAGACCAGCATCATGAAATAATGCCATTTCAAAACAGTCGGATTCGGTGAAGAAAATCCAACCGTAAGAAGAACAAGAATTAACGGCATAATTTCCTATAATGGTGCTAGATTGGTCCATTATTACTAATTCAGTTGAGCATAAATCATTATCACTGCTACCAGATATAGTCACCCTTACTCTATTTTCCGAAAATAAGGTAGGGGATAATACGCTTAAATCTGCTGCATTTGGATTGATAATTTTTTTTCCTTCTTTAGTAACTAAAATTAGGTTTTCTCCCATATTGTACGCGTCGCACAGTTCTTGATTGAAGGTTTCCATTGCAGCCACATCTAAAGAAGAAATTTCAGTATTGTTAGAAGTTGAAAAGGAATAGTTGATAAAACCAAGAATAGCTACAAATAGGATTGCTTTAAAAGTGTTCATATTGCAAAAAGGTGTTTGAAAAGGTCGTACGGAGGGTTGTATAATTAATTGACAGACAATTAATTAAGATTTGAGATTGAATTCCGAACAACTAAGGTTTTGAAAAAAGGTTATTGCTTATAATCCTTTCAGACTATAAGTCAGTTTGTAAAATAGGTTGAGGAAAGTTTCTTTTGGAACAATCAATAACAAATAAATGATAGTGATTCACTATTAGTTAATTGTTAATTGAATTTGTACCTAAGAATAAATAGGTGATGGTACTGATTATTATCTTTCAATAATTATGCCAAATATTAATAAAATATATAATATGTTTAGGTGAATATAAATTTCTTGTACTTGCTCTTCAGAAATCAGGTTTCAAGCAAGTACAATTTTTCAATTTATTACAGATATTATCAAAATAAGTAGGACCTTTTTTTCGCTATGGTAGTATAATTCCAAGGAATCATCTTTAAAATTCAAGTAGTAGTCGAAGAAAATTGCATCTGAAGTAGATAATTAACTATATTTGAATATAAACTCAAGTTACCGAAAAGATTTAAAACTGGTAGTACAGGATTTATCCTGTCCTGTTCCAAGGTCTTTAGACCTTGATTTGCTAAAAAAAAATTAGAAGCCCCCACCTAAAAATCAATGAACAAGACAGACTGCTACTAATAACTATCAACAGTACTACCAATTGTTCACAACTTGAATTAAAAAGTTAACCAAATTAAATCACTATGCTCGACAAAGGGAAAAAAGCGATTAAATTTATACGTAAATTAAATTCATCGACTAAAAAGAAAAGAAAAATGCCAACAGAAAAAGATTCAGGTCGTTCTAATCATGCCGATACTATTGTACGAAATCATGTTATTTGGTCTATGGGAGCGGGGATGATACCTATTTTGATTGCTGATATTTTTGCTGTAAGTGCTTTGCAATTAGATATGATTCGCCAATTATGCAGAGTATATGACGTAGATTTTGAAGAGACGCAAGGAAAGGCATTAGTGACTTCGCTCACCAGTTCTGCTTTAGCTAGAATAGGGGCGGGGAGTGTCATCAAGCTTATTCCTGGGATTGGCTCTTTCATTGGCGGCGCAACTGTTTCCGTTTTTGCGGGTGCTTCTACTTATGCCTTAGGCGAGGTTTTCAAAAAGCATTTTTCAACAGGAGGCACTATTCTCGATTTTGACCCAGACCGTCTACGAAAGTATTATAAAGAGAAGTTTGAAAAGGGAAAAAAAGTAGCTAAAGAATGGGATAAAGAAGCGAAAAATGATGATGGTAGTTCTTTTAATGTTTCAACGGAGGAGGAAACTACGCCACCAAAAGCTGCTAAAGCTACGCCTAAAAAAGAGAAAAAAGCGAATGTTGCTGATGCCACCGATGAAATAGTGGACAAGCTTAAAAAATTGGCAGAGCTAAAAGATGCGGGTATCATCACCGAAGATGAATTTAAGCAAATGAAGCAGCGAATATTAGATAAGTTTTAAGGTAAAGGATTTAGCAAAAATAACCTACACAGCTTAGCTAATAGGATTGGAACACATGAACAAATGCTGTTTGTGAACCGCTTGCGGACGGGAAAGCTAATGGATACTTTACGTGATTTGTTCTAGGTCTCCGAAGTTTCGGAGCAGGCTGTGTGCCATTTTGCGTAGGTTATTTTTTCGTTTTTCCTAATTTTAATAATTGGACAAAACAATACATGTTTTAACTGGTAGCACTCCCGAAAATTTTCGGAATAGTTTGTTCGGGATACAGGTCTTTAGACCTGTCAAAAATAAGTAAAAATATTATTTGCTAGCTCAAAGACCAGTATCCCAAACCTGCACGGGTGCTACCAGTTTTTATTGAGAACTTACTAAATTATGAAGGCTAATCAACTAATAATTAATCAACCTGTTACAGTTAGCAGGCTGCTATTATTCAAACTTCAAAGTACGCTGAAAATACATCACAATTTCCTGCAACTCCGAATTAAATTGCCCGAAAGGGTTTGATAAAACCATTTGTACCTGTTGTTTTTTTACAGGGTCTTGATATAGCATTGCTAAATGTTGAATAATTTCATCTCCTTCTTTGGTGAAAATAGTCTGTTCCTGCCAAATACCTCCTCTTAAATTTTTGGCCAATAAATTACCTTTTGAAGTGATAGCGGAATGTTTAAAAATAGGAGCGTGTAATTGCTCAAATGATTGATTATTGATTGTTGTCGAAATTAATTGAAATTTGGCTGCTTTATGAGTAGGAAAAGCCGCCATGAATTGACTAGCATCCTGTGTTATTTTTGAATTTTGAGGTAATGAAAAACTTAAATTTGACTCCTCCTGATTAAAAACAAAAGGTTTAAATTTTGCCTCTATGGATTCATCTCGTTTTTTGAATTCTGTGCCGAACATAAACAAACCACCAATCGAACCATTGGGGAAAATTTTAAAAAGGATTTCTCTAGGATGGGAAATGTTTCGCAAAGCGGCTCTTGACTCGTTGGTAAATTGCAGCGTATAATGCCCTTTTAAATTGGTTTCATTAAAAGCTTTTAGTTCAATTTGACCAGTTTTTCCTTCATAAATTTCGATATTAATATCTTTGAAAAAGGGACTTTCCCGACCAGAAGGATGATATTTGCCTAAATACTTATGCCATTTTTCCTTTGGTAAAACAAAATCTTCATCTTCATAGGGATCATCAAATCGAGTGACCGCAAAATCAGTTGGTGCTTCATCATTCATCATATGAATAACGTTATTAGCGGTATTTTCTAAAGTAGGGTAAACAAATCGGTCTAAACGATTGACATCACCATTAAACAAGAGAATAACGCCTTGACTTCGTTCACGACTTAGACCTGCAATCGCCGCTGTTGTTCCGGTATTACCTACTTGTATATAAATGGTTCGACCTTCGATTATCATTTCTAACCACCCTAGACCACATTGAATATCAATTCCATTTCCTCCCAACATGGTGCCCAGTCCTTGGAAAGAGATATTAGCATTGAAGATTTCCGTTACACTTTGCGTTTGTAAAAATTGTTGCCCTTCAAATTGACCATCATTTAAAAGCATTATCATAAAATTAGCAAAGTCATTGGCAGTAGATTTCATCTCTGAACCTGCTGGAAAGAAATTTCCGTTGATAGTACTTTTATTCGCAGGCACACAATTTGCCAACGCCATTTCATGACCATATAAAACATTTAACTTGTCAAACTTATTTGGATTAGTGGTTGACTTACTCATTTTCAGCGGCTCAAAAATATTTTCTTCAATATAATCTGCATAAGTCATGCCTGACAATTCGCTAATTATCAAGCCTGCTATGCTATATCCTTCATCGCTAAATTCGTAAGCCAAACCGGGCTTTCTTTTGACATAGTACCCTTCCATAGACCGTACAAATTTTGCCAAGGATTCATCTGGATTTAAACTAGGGACTGCTTCAAATTGTGCAGGAATTGCCGTTGTATTGCTCAAGCACATTCTGACGGTTATCGCATCACTAAAGTTTTTATTAGCAGTCTTAAACCAAGGCAAATATTTAATTACAGGGTCATCTAAGTTAACCTTTCCTTTTTCTACTAGTTGCATAATACCTACCGTTGTAAATCCTCTACCTATAGAACCAATCCCAAGACTCGATGAGGGAGACATCGGAACACTAGTACCTTGTTTTTCGACACCGTACCCTTTTGAAAAAGTAATTTTATTATCTTCTATAATAGCAATGGAAAATCCTGGAATAGGAATTTTAGTTTGATACGCTTTTAGGTAGGCATCTATTTGTTGGAATTTTGCATTCTGTCCAAATAATAATGGAGTACAGCAAAAAACGATGGAAAAAATAAGTATATTTTTCATAAAAAATAGAATTTAGGTATCAATGTCATCAACAATTTTGAAGGAATAAATTTTGAATTCTGAACTTAAGTAGGTAA